>NZ_KV822018.1:70283-89965 GCF_001815805.1 Streptococcus sp. HMSC072D05 | reverse complement strand
CTTCAGTGAGTGCGAGCCAGTCAGCATCTGTAAGCTCAAGCCAATCAGCCTCAGTGAGTTCGAGTGAGTCCACTTCAGTCAGCGCTAGTCAATCAGCTTCAGCAAGTGCTAGCCAGTCCGCTTCAGCGAGCACTAGTCAGTCTGTTTCAGCAAGTGCCAGCCAATCAGCGTCAGTCCGCTCGAGTGAGTCCGCATCAGTCAGCGCCAGTCAATCGGTCTCAGTGAGTGCTAGTCAGTCAGCGTCTGTAAGCTCTAGCCAGTCTGCATCAGCTAGCTCAAGTGAGTCTGTATCTGTAAGCTCGAGTGAGTCTGCTTCGGCAAGCTCCAGCCGATCTGCATCGTTGAGCGTCAGTCAATCAGTCTCAGTAAGCTCGAGTCAATCTGCATCTGCAAGTGCTAGCCAGTCTGAGTCAGTGAGCACTAGCCAGTCAGCTTCGGTAAGTTCGAGCCAGTCAGCCTCATTGAGCGCAAGTGAATCTGCGTCAGCCAGCACTAGTCAATCCGCTTCAACAAGTACTTCAACTTCTGCAAGTACGCTAGCAGACGAATTAGCATTGGAAAGTGCTTCGATCTCAACAAGTACATCAGTGAGCGAATCTATTTCAACGAGCGCATCACTCTCAGCTAGCATGTTAGCCAGTGAATCGACTCTAGAAAGTGCTTCGATTTCAGCAAGCATGTCAGCGAGCGAGTCAACGTCGATTAGCACTAGTCTCTCAACTTCAGATTCTATTAGTAGATCTGCGTCAGCAAGTGCTCTGGCATCTACTTCAACAAGCACTTCTCTCTCAATGGCAAACATTGCAAGCCAAGGTCAATCCGCTTCAAGCAAGCCAAAACAAGTCTTGCCAAATACAGGAGCGTCGACTTCGGTAGCATCTGCTTTGTTGGGAGCATTGGCAGCTGTAACAGGTATCGGTCTTCTTGCCAAGAAGGATCAGAACGACGATCAAGAAAGTCATTGATAAGATATAAAAATCAATGAATAAATAGTAAAATGGAAAACCTTTGAAAACATGATTTTTCAAAGGTTTTTTCTATATGTGAGAAGGGGGAAATCCTCTTTTGAGTTTGAAATAAACTAGGGGAAAAGGTATAATAGGAAGGTGAGATAATCATCGAAAAAATCAGAACTATAGTAGTAGAAAAGTAGCCAAAAGAATGTGAAAAGAAAAGGGGACGAAATGAAAAAAGAGCTTCAAAAAGCCATTGTACTCGGTGGTGATAATGCTTATATGGACAAGATTGAGACAACAATCAAGTCAATCTGCGCCCATAACCGAGCGGTGACTTTTTATGTTTTCAATGATGATTTGCCATCAGAATGGTTTCAGCTCATGGAGAGACGTTTAGAACCTCTAGCCTCAAAAATCGTCAATGTCAAGATTAGTCATCATGGCTTAAAGGAGTATCATCTTCCCTTGGCTCATCTAAGTTACGCGGCTTACTTTCGTTATTTTATTCCTCAGTATGTCAGCGAAGACCTAGCCTTGTACCTGGATTCGGATATCATCGTTAGATCAAACCTAGATCAACTCTTTTTAGAAGATATGGTGGACTGGCCGGTAGCTGCTGTAGCAGATGCTCTAGTTCCTAGCACTTTTAATTCTGGTGTCTTGCTGATTAATGTGGCCCTCTGGCGTCAAGAAAAGGTGACGGAGCACTTGTTGAGCTTGACAGACCAACTGCATGACCAAGTTTTTGGTGATCAGGGCGTGTTAAATCACCTTTTTGAAGGTCGTTGGAAATCGCTGCCAGCTACCTATAATTTTATGGTTGGTATGGATACAGTGGCTCGAAATTACCAGATGGATTCTTGGTATAGGGATTCTCTTGCTACTGAAAAGACAGCCAAGATTATCCATTATACTGGGGACAAGCCTTGGTACCAAATCAACCTCAACCGTTTCAGGGAGGACTGGTGGTTTTACTACGGACTAGAGTGGTCTGATATCGTCATGAAAAAATGTGATTTCCATAAAGGATTGGCATCTTTAGTTCAAGCTCCCCAGTATGCGACCGCTATTTTTACCAATACGTGTCACATAGAGCAAATCGAACACCTGATCCAAGAACTGCCAGATGTTGAGTTCTCTATCCTAGCTCATACCAATTTTGCGCCGGAAATCATGAACTTGCAATCGCATCTGAATGTACGCCTCTATCCTTACTTTAATCCCATGAATGTCAAAAAAGTCTTGGAAAAGATTGACTTTTACTTGGATATCAATCATGAGGATGAAATTGCAAACATTATCCAAGAAGTGCAGCAAAGAGAAATCCCTATATTTGCTTTTGAAACCACTAGTCATGACTCGAGTGGTTACAGTCACGTATACTCACCAGCAGCCGTAGATCAAATGATCGAGTCTATCCGCACGCTTTTGGAATCAAAGAAGCAGTCGTTGTAAACTGAAGGAAACTAAATGAAAAAAACAATTGTTCTCGCAGGAGATTATGCCTATATTCGCCAGATTGAAACAGCGCTCAAGTCTCTCTGCTACCATAATAGCCATGTCAAGGTCTATATCTTTAATCAGGATATTCCTCAGGAGTGGTTCCGCGCTCTCAGACCGATAGTAGAGCAAATGGGCGGTGAATTAGTGGATGTCAAGATGCTTGGCGCCCAGTTTCAGATGAACTGGAGCAACAAACTGCCCCATATCAATCATATGACCTTTGCCCGTTACTTTATTCCTGATTTTGTCGAAGAGGACAAGGTTCTTTACTTGGACAGTGATTTGGTAGTGACAGCTGATTTGACGGCTCTCTTTGAAATGGACTTAGGAGAAAACTACCTGGCTGCCGCGCCATCTTGTTTTGGAGTTGGGGTTGGTTTTAATGCAGGTGTACTCTTGATCAATAACAAAAAATGGCGGGCAGAATCTGTGAGACAAGAGCTAGTTGAGTTGACGGAGCGGGAACACCAACATGTGAGTGAAGGAGACCAGTCCATCCTCAATATGCTCTTTCATGACAGCTATGCTCCTCTGGATCAGAACTATAATTTCCAGATTGGTTTTGATAGTGGGGCTGCCTCACATGGACATGAGTTCATCTTCCAGATTCCCCTAGAGCCCCTGCCAGCCATCTTGCATTTCCTTTCTCAAGACAAACCTTGGAACACTCATTCGGTTGGGCGTTTGCGTGAGGTTTGGTGGCACTATCATCTGATGGAGTGGTCGGCCATTACTGAAAAATGGCGTCAGGCTGGAATTGACTATCCAGTCACAGTCTATCAGCCAGCTATGACTTGTGTTAATTTGACCAATTCTTGGCATCTTGAGAAAATCGACTATCTGGTTCAAGCCCTGCCAGAGGTGCATTTCTACATTGCAGCCTATACAACGATGGCACCGGAACTCATGCTCTTGTCACGTTTTGAAAATGTGACCCTCTATCCCAACACCTTCCCCCTCTTGGTCGAGAAATTGATCCAGCAGACAGATGTCTATCTTGATATTAACCACGATGACAAGTTGAGTGTTGTTTATGACTATGTTTCACGCTTTGAGAAACCGATCTTGACTTTTGACAATACCCAGTCGCGGGAACTGCCTGAAAGTGCCTATGCAGGTATTTTCTCAGCAGAAAGACCAGAAGAAATGGTGGCTACTTTGAAGGCTTATCTGGATGATAAAACTCACGAAAACTGAGATAGAGATTTGAAGATGCTAAGATAAAAAGGCTGGATTGGCCTCGTGTGACAGGACAGAAAGATAAAAAGAAAAGGAGGAGTCAGTGAAAGAATTTCGTTCATCGATAGCGGTAAAAAAAGGGATGCGCACCCTGTTTTTGCTCTTTATTTATGTGCTCGGGAGTCGTCTGGCTCTTCCTTTTGTTGATCTCAATAGTCGGGATTTTCTCGGAGGAAGCGCAGCCTATCTGGACTTTTCAGTAGCCCTAACTGGTGGAAATCTTCGCAGCCTCTCTCTCTTTTCCATCGGGCTTTCACCTTGGATGTCAGCTATGATCTTGTGGCAGATGTTTTCCTTTTCAAAGAAACTGGGCTTAAACTCGGTGTCTTCAGAAGTCCGGGATAGACGGAAAATGTACTTGACGTTAGGGATTGCCTTGATTCAGGCCTTGGCCTTGACTACAAACCTTCCTGTCCAAGCTCCCTACAATCCCTTCTTGGTCTTTCTCCTCAATACCAGCCTTTTGGTTGCGGGGACCTTCTTCTTAGTTTGGCTGTCTGACATCAATGCGTCTATCGGAGTTGGAGGCCCAATCGTCATTTTATTGGCGAGTATGGTGGCTTCACTCCCTCAGGACATCATCCAATCGGTCCAAGTTCATAAGATCTCTCCTTGGCTGCTTTTCCTATTGGTAGTGCTTGGTGTCCTCTTTACCTATCTAGTTGTTCTCTTTTACCGAGCTAGATACCGCATTCCTATCAATAAAATCGGGCTCCATTCTCGCTTTAAACGCTATTCTTATCTGGAAATCATGCTCAATCCTGCAGGTGGCATGCCTTATATGTATGTGATGAGTCTCATGGGCATGCCTTCTTATCTCTTGCTCTTGCTTCAACATCTGGATAAGGGCAATCCGCTCTACCCTGCCCTACTGGAGCAGTATGCGATGGGGAAACCCTTGTGGATCTATGCTTATATCCTTATCCTCTTTGTCTTTAGCATTGCCTTTGCCTTTGTCAATGTGAGTGGTCAACAGATCGCAGATCGGATGAAGCAATCAGGAGATTACATCTACGGAGTCTATCCGGGCGAGGATACCAGTCGCTTTATCAATCGCTTGGTTCTCCGATTTGCTCTTATAGGTGCAGTCTTTAACGTTACCTTGGCTGGACTTCCGATCTTGTTTGTCTTGAAGGATGAGAGTCTGTTAAAAGTCAGCATGATTCCTGGACTCTTTTTAATTTTGAGTGGTATGCTCTTTACGATTCACGATGAATTGCAGGCGCTCAGATTAAATGAAAGGTATCGGCCACTATTCTAGGAGGTTTTGATGTATTACTTTATCCCAGCTTGGTATGGCAAGGAGCGTCCCTGGCATGCTGATTTGACACCCTGGTATTTTTCTCATTTTAAGCTAGAATTTGATGACACTTTCAATCAGATTCGCTTGATGCAACGCCAAGGGATTCCTGCCCAGGTCCTCCTTTTGTCCTATCAGCCTCATTTGCGCTATTTTCTCCATCGCCAAGGTATTTTAGAAGCACAAGTTTATTCCTTATTTGATGAATTGCAGGATTTTCATGAGATTCGACCGCAGGTCTTGCAACTCAGAGATATTGAGTGGGAAGAGGACTGCGAGTTTGTTTACAGTCCCTTTACTGTTCTGGTGCTGAAGGATGGCAAGCCCTATGCCCAGGTAGAGCATGGGATAGAAGGATTTATCAGTACGATTCAGTACTTCAAGGAAGATGGGCTCTTGTCTGCCAACTACCTGATGGATGATCGGGGGCTGGTTTCCAGTGTGATTTATTACGAAGAGGGTCAGGCTCTCTACCAAGACTACCTCAATCCCAAGGGACTGTGGCAGTTTAGAGAGTACTTGCAAGATGGGGGGCGTATCAAGGTCAATCCTATCTTTGCTTTTCGCTTCCAAAAAGAGGCTTACCGAGATATGGGGGAATTGATTGCGGAGTTTTTTGAGAAGAAAATAGCTCAACATCCTGAGGAAGGAGCGACCTATTTTCTGCCTGCGTGTGACCAGCACAATGACTTCCTTTTAGAACGATTGCCTCACCAAACCACTAAGGTTCTCAGTCTTTTTATCGGACGAAATCCTCAAGAACAACTACCTCAGTTGGCAGGTCTGCTGGATAAGGTGGATCTTGTTCTGGTCGACAGAGAGGACACCCTGCGCTTGGTTCAGTCTGTCTTTTCAGAACAAGCAGCGAAGTTTCGCCATTTATCGCCTTTTGATACCCGCTTGGAGCTGGGAAAGAGTCAGACTCGGAAGGAGTCGCTCATCTACTATCAACTGGACTTTGAGCAGGGGATAGAGGACCAAGCACTCTATCAGGTCTTGCATTTCCTTTCTGAAAACAAGAATACGGAGCTGGTCTTTGGAGCATTTGCTGCTAGTCAAGAAGAAATGAAACAACTGGAAACACGAGTTGCAGAGATGATTGCAGAGCAGTTTCAAGACCAGGAACTGGAGAAGGAAGTTGATTACCAAGGAGCCGAAAATCCGCTTGAGGACAATCGCCAACAGGCCATGCGCTATTCGTTTGTCAATATGAAGGATGAGTCGGAGTTAATCAAGCAGTTGGAATTTGTTCGTTTGATTGTCGATTTGAACTGTCAGCCTCTTCTCTATACTCAGATAGCGGGGATTAGTGCTGGTATCCCTCAGATCAACAAGGTCAAAACAGAGTATGTTAGTCATAAAAAAAATGGCTATCTGTTGGAAAACACTGCCGATTTTGCTCAAGCGGCCCATTACTATCTCGATAGCCTGCAGGTGTGGAATGATGCTTTGATCCATTCCATCGAAAAGATAAAGGAACACACTGGAGAGCAATTCCTGATCAAGCTAGAAAAGTGGTTGGAGGAGGTGACTCATGGAAAAGAAGTATAAGATCTTGCAAATCGGTCCAGAGGATTGGCAAGATACGCTTGCCCTACCAGCTCAACTAGACTGGCATCATGTTCCTCCCAACACACCGTCTGCTATCCAGAAAATCATGGATGAGAAAGACTTGGAGCAATTTCATGCTGTCATTCTCACGGATGGGGCTTACCTAGTAGATTTGTTGCCTTTTGCATCTAGCTTGGAACCCTATACGGTTTTCTATCCCGAACAGTTTGCAAGTCAGGATAAAAACATTCAGAACCTCATCAAACAGCACTGCATGCAGGCGATGGACCTAACAGACCGACAGGGCTTTGTTCGAGACCTTTCCACCTCCCTCTTTGAAGGTGGTTATGGAGACAAGCTGAGTCCAGCTACGATACGAATTCAACCGAGTTTTCAAGGCTCTGTCTCCTATCAAGGATTTGAGCATCTGGAGTTAGAAGGAGATTTTGGAAAAAACTATACGCAACTAGCCTCTTGGGCCTATAATCAGTCTGTCCAAGCCCATTCGCCAATCGAACTCTGGCTCGAATATGAAAAGAGTGGACCAGTGGAATTGCGCCTGCGTTTGCGAAAAATCCCAGCAGGATCCGTTTCAGAGATTAGACAGGACATTCTCCTTGAGGAAGCAGACTTTGCCTCAGCAATCATAGTGGAGCAAGACTATGATGCTTATCTGAGCATTTCTCTTGAAGCGCGTGGCCAGGGAAAGGTCAACATCGGCAATCTCCACCAACGCTGGAGCCGGAAACAGTTTGGAAAGTTTGTTCTCGGAGGCAATATCCTGCATGACAAAAAACGTGAGGAAATCAACTATTTCTTTCACCCGGGGGATTTCAAACCTCCTCTAGCAGTCTATTTCTCTGGTTATCGTCCGGCGGAAGGCTTTGAGGGTTACTGGATGATGAAGAATCTCAGATGCCCCTTTCTCCTCTTTTCGGACCCTCGATTAGAAGGAGGAGCCTTTTACCTAGGAACTGAGGAGTTGGAAGACAGCATACAAGCAACCATCCAACACTATCTAGACTATCTAGGCTTGGATAGAAGTGACTTGATCCTATCTGGGCTGTCAATGGGAACCTTCCCAGCCCTCTATTATGGCTCTCACTTTGAGCCCAAAGGAATTGTAGTCGGAAAACCCTTGACCAATCTAGGAACCATCGCACGGCGGGGTCGACTGGAGGCACCAGGAGTTTTCCCGACCAGCTTTGATGTTTTGCACCTTCAGACAGGAGGAGTGAGCCAGAAAGACATGAAGGAATTGGATCAACGTTTTTGGACCCGATTTGAACAAGCTGATTTTTCCCAGACGACCTTTGGTCTTTCTTACATGAAGGACGAGGATATGGATAGTGGTGCCTATGACCAGCTAGTGGAGACACTTTGCCAGACAGGAAGCCAAGATCTTGTCAAAAGGGACAGCAGGTCGACACAATGATGATACAGGGACAAACGTTGCCTGGTTTATTCATTTTTACAAGATGATACTAGAAGAATACGGAAGAGGTGAGACATGATTATCATCAAGAGAGAGGATATTAGGTGGGGCGAGATGGGAGCTACTTATCTTTATGGCAGCCAGATCACCTATCATGCAGATGGTCACGTTACCCTGAAAAATCCTTTGTTGGCTTCAGGAGAAACCCTTAAAACATGGTTTTCTAGTGTCAACTACCAGGCTACTAGAAGCCAGCCGAGCCTCCCTCTTCTTAAGAAAAATCATACCTACCGCTTATCCATGAAGATGCGGGTTCAACCGGTCAATGGACTTTATCTCAAACTGACCTTTTTAAATCGTTATGAGGAAATCATAGAGGAGAAGATTGAAAGGCAATTTTCCTTTAGCTTCACCTATCCTGAAGCGGCCTACACCTATCGCCTTTCCTTAATTAGTGCAGGTTTTGAGGCTCTTGACTTTGTTTCGTTTTCTATTGAGGAGGATGATGGTGTTTAATCGTTTGTATCAAGAAAGACAACTGAGAAAGGTCAAGAAACTTTTAAGCCAAATCAATGCCCTCAAAGAAGAGATGGCAGCTCTCAGTGATGAGGAAATGGCTACAAAGACAGAGGAGTTTCGCCAGCGCCTTGCTCAGGGAGCAACCTTGGATGAGCTATTGGTAGAAGCCTATGCCCTTGTTCGTGAGGCCGATAAACGGGTCTTGGGTCTCTTTCCCTATGATGTGCAAGTCATGGGAGCCATCGTGATCCACCAAGGAAATGTGGCTGAGATGAATACGGGTGAAGGCAAGACCTTGACTGCCACCATGCCCCTCTACCTCAATGCCCTAACGGGAAAAGGCAGTATGTTAGTCACGACTAATGACTATCTGGCTAGACGGGACGCAAGTGAAATGGGCCCAGTCTACCAATTTTTAGGTTTAACTGTCGGACTGCCCTTTTCAGAGGATCCAAAAGAGGACTTGACTGCGGAAGAGAAAAGAAAGATCTATACCTCAGACATCGTCTACACAACCAATAGTGTACTGGGATTTGACTATCTCAATGACAATCTTGCCTCCACTCGTGAAGGAAAGTTTCTGCCTCCCTTTAACTATGTTATCATTGATGAAATCGATGACATTCTACTCGATAGTGCCCAAACTCCCTTGATTATCGCAGGCTCTCCCCGTGTCCAGTCTAACTATTATGGGATGATTGATACCCTAGTGACGACCTTGGTTGAGGGAGAGGACTACATCTACAAGGAAGAAAAAGACCAAGTTTGGTTGACCCAAAAGGGGGCCCAGACGGTTGAAGCTTTCTTAGGAATCGACCATCTCTACAAGGAAGAGTACGCCAGTTATGTTCGGCATCTGGTCTATGCTCTCAGAGCTCATACGCTCTTTACCAAGGACAAGGACTACCTGGTTCGAGGGCAAGAAATGGTCTTGTTAGACAAGGGAACAGGGCGTTTGATGGAAATGACCAAGCTTCAAGGCGGTCTCCATCAAGCCATCGAAGCTAAGGAACATGTGAAGCTCTCTCCTGAAACCAGAGCCATGGCTTCAATCACCTACCAGAGTCTCTTTAAGATGTTTCGCAAAATCTCAGGTATGACAGGAACGGGAAAGGTGGCAGAAAAAGAATTTTTCGAAACCTACAACATGTCTGTCATTCGCATTCCGACCAATCGCCCACTTAGACGAATGGACCATCCGGATAATCTCTATGTGACCCTCCCTGAGAAAGTCTATGCCTCTCTGGAAGCAATCAAGACCTACCACACCAAAGGCAATCCACTCCTGATCTTTGTCGGATCTGTAGAAATGTCCCAGCTGTACTCGTCCTTGCTCTTGCGAGAGGGGATCTCCCACAATGTCCTCAATGCCAATCATGCAGCGCGTGAAGCCCAGATCATTGCAGAGTCTGGGCAGATGGGGGCAGTGACCGTTGCGACTTCTATGGCAGGTCGAGGGACAGATATCAAACTCGGTCCAGGTGTTGCAGAATTGGGCGGTTTGATTGTGATTGGTACCGAGCGAATGGAGAGCCGACGGATTGACCTGCAAATCAGAGGTCGTTCTGGTCGCCAGGGTGATCCAGGCATGTCTCAATTTTTCGTGTCGCTTGAAGATGATGTGATTAAAAAGTTCGGACCGTCTTGGGTTCACGACCTGTATCAAGACTACCAAGTGGAAGATATTAGCAAACCCATCCTACTCAAGGCTCGCAAGTACCGCAATCTCGTCAGAAAAGCCCAAGAGGCTAGTGATAGTGCCAGTCGCTTAGCACGCAGACAAACCTTAGAGTATGCGGAAAGCGTCAATATCCAGCGTCAGATGGTCTACAAAGAAAGAGATCGTTTGCTGGATGGAAGTCGTGACCTGGAGCATATCCTTGAGGATATACTGGCAGACTATACCAAACAAATCTCAGAAAAAACCTATAGCAGTCCCCGAGAACTCTTTCATTTTATCGTGACCAATATTAGCTTTGGGATGAGAGAATTACCAGCTGATTTGGATTTAGCTGATGCAGATCAGATTCGGGAGTTACTAGAGGAAATAATAGTCAAGGAAATCGCAGCTAAAAAGGAAGACCTCCAACCTCACCAGCTCTATGACTCTTTTCTGAGAATATCCATGCTCAAGGCTATTGATGACAACTGGGTTGAGCAAGTCGACTATCTCCAACAGCTCAGTCTAGCAATCGGGAGCCAGTCTGCTTCTCAAAAGAACCCTATCGTAGAGTACTATCAGGAGGCCTATGCTGGCTTTGAAACCATGAAGCAACAAATCCGTACAGATATGGTACGCAATCTTCTCATGGGGATTGTGGAAGTAACGCCCAAAGGTGAGATTCTCACCCATTTTCCATAAAAAGAGGATCATATGACAATTTACAATATAAATCTAGGAATCGGTTGGGCGAGCAGTGGTGTCGAGTATGCCCAGGCTTACCGAGCAGGGATTTTTAGAAGTTTAGACCTAGCATCTAAGTTTATCTTTACCGACTTGATTTTAGCAGACAATATCCAGCATTTAACGGCCAATATCGGCTTTGCGGATGATCAGGTAATCTGGCTTTACAATCATTTTACAGATATCAAGCTAGCCCCGACCAGTGTCACAGTTGACGAAGTCTTGGCCTCTTTCGGTGGCCTTGAGAGTCATAGGGAGCAAGATGGCAAAGTCTTGCGTGTCTACTTTTCAGATGAGGATAAATTTGTGACCTGCTACTTGGTAGACTCGGCTAAGAATCTAGTACAGCATGCAGAGTATGTGTTTGGGGGGAACTTGATTCGCAAGGATTATTTCTCCTACACACGTTACTGTACAGAATATTTCGCGCCCAAAGACCAGATGGCTAGGCTCTATCAACGAAGCTTTTTTAATGAAGACGGCAGCACTGCTTACGATATCTTGCTGACTGAAGGACAGGAAGAGGTCTATCGATTTAAAGATCGGATTCTGTACGGAAAGCCAGCCCTTATGCGCTATTTTATGCAACGTTTGAACTTGAGCAAGTCTGATTTTGTCATCTTGGATAGGGAAACAGGGATTGGTCAGGCTGTTTTTGAAGAAGCACAAAAGGCCCATCTAGCAGTTGTCGTTCACGCAGAGCACTATAGTGAAAATGCTAGCAACGAAGACTATCTCCTCTGGAATAACTATTATGAGTATCAGTTTACAAATGCGGACAAGGTCGATTGTTTTATCGTGTCTACGGATCGGCAGAAGGAAGTTCTCGAAGGTCAATTTGCCCAGTACAGTCAGCATCGTCCACGAATCGTCACGATTCCAGTTGGGAGCATTGATCAGTTGACGGAGCCTGCTAGAGAACGCAAGCCCTTTTCTCTCATTACCGCTTCGCGTTTGGCCAAGGAAAAACACATCGACTGGCTCGTCAAGGCGGTTATCCAAGCGCATCAAGTCCTTCCAGAGCTTACCTTTGACATTTATGGCAGTGGGGGTGAGGAGTCCCTTTTAAGGGAAATCATCACGGCTCACCAAGCGGAGAACTATATCCAGCTCAAAGGGCATGCAGACCTGGCTCAGATCTATCCCCAGTATGAGGTCTATCTGACAGCCTCAACCAGCGAAGGCTTTGGTCTGACCTTGATGGAGGCAGTTGGTTCAGGCTTGCCCCTGATTGGCTTTGATGTGCCTTATGGCAACCAGACCTTTATCCAGGACGGTCAAAATGGCTACTTGATTCCAAGTTCAGACGACCATGTTGAAATGGAAATTAAAAGGGCTTTTGCAGAAAAAATCTGCCAGCTCTATCAGGAAAATCACTTGCCAGATATGAGAAAAGCATCTTATGACCTAGCGAGAGAATTTTTAACAGATAAGGTAAGGGACAAGTGGAAGAAAACGATAGAGGAGGTCCTGCATGATTCAACTATTTGATCGATATGGCCAGGAAAGCCGAGATTTACATGAAAGTCTAGAAGCTGCTGGTCTGTCCCATGTCACAGTTGTGATCGAGCCAGACGGCTTTCTCCCAGATGGGATTCTTTCTCCCTTTACCTACTATCTAGGTTACGAGTCGGGAAAAGCTCTTTATTTCAACCAAGTAGCCGTACCTGAGTTTTGGGAGATTGCGGGCAATAACCAGTCGGCGCATATCCTAGAGGATTCTCGGGAGAGAGGCGTGATTCACTATGTGGATGCTCCTCAGGCCCGTCTGGTCAAGCAAGTCGACTGGAAGGACCTATCCGGCCGTATCTACCAAGCAGACCACTATAACCGATACGGAACCTGCTTTGCCAAGACCACTTATAGTGCAGATGGGCAGGCTATCCTGACCAAGTATCAGGATGCAAAGGGACAGGAAATTGTCCTAGAAAATCATGTGACAGGCGATATCCTCCTAACCTTGCCCGGACAAGCCCTGCGCCATTTTAAAAATCGAGTGGAGTTCACGATCTTCTTTTTGCAAGACTTGGGAATCGACACTCGCCACCTTCTCTTTAATACTCTAGCTACCTCTTTCTTGGTCTCATATCATTATCCAGACAAGAGCGGACAGGATATCTTGGTTTGGCAAGAACCGCTAGATGATTGCCTTCCTGGGAATATGCAGCTGCTCTTGGAGCAAGAGGGGCTGAGAGCCAAGCAGATCCTCATACCAGATAAGGCTACCTATGAACAGGCCTTGGCCTTGACCAATCCAGCCTATCATGACAAGTTTGTCCATCTAGGTTATCATTATCAGTTCAAAAGAGAAAACTTCGTTCGACCAGATGCCTTGATCCTTACCAACTCAGATCAGATCGAACATATCGAAACCCTGATTGAGTCCTTGCCAATGGTGACCTTCCGAATTGCGGCAGTGACTGAAATGTCATCCAAATTGCTGACCTTGCTTTCCTATCCCAATGTCGTTCTCTATCAAAACGCCAGTCCGCAAAAGATTCGAGAACTCTACCAGCTGTCTGACCTCTATCTAGATATCAATTACGGAAACGAGCTTTTGGATGCTGTCCGTCAAGCCTTCGAGCACAATATGCTCATCCTAGCCTTTGACCAAACAGCTCATAACAGACCTTACACAGCTCCAGAACACCTCTTTGATGTGCAGGCTGTTGGAGACATGATTGCGAAGATTCAAGAAGCTCTCAGCAGTCTTGACAAGATGGGCCAAGCCCTTGGACATCAAGGTCGTCATGCCAACTATGTGGACTTGGCTACTTACCAAGAGAGGATGGAAAGGATAATAGGGGAAGGACATGACTAAAAAAGATTTATTTTACAAGGATGTCGAAGGACGCATGGAAGAGTTAAAGCAAGGAGCGCTTAAGAAAGAAAAGCCTACCCGAGGAGAAAAGATCAGTAAAACCTTCTCCATTTTACTCGGCTTGCTCATCCTTCTTACCCTGATCTTTACATTATTAGGAATCTTGAGGTGAAATGATGGAAGTTTTGATGATTATAGGAATAATCCTAGCCGTCGCCTTGATTGTCCTGGTTCTCATCCAACCTCGCCAAAGCCAACTCTTTTCCATGGATGCGACTAGCAATATCGGAAAACCAGGCTACTGGCAGAACAACCGCTTGGTAAAAATTGTAACCCTCTTGCTCAGTCTAGCCCTGTTTGTCTTGCTCCTTATTTTTATGATAGTGACCTATCAGTAAGGATGCAGTTCCATTCACAGATGAGGAATACTAAACACGAAAAAAAGATCCAAGCAAATCGGAGGATAGAATGGAAGAACTAATGAATGAAAAAATTATCGAAATCGTGCATCAAACCAACGATATGATTCCAGTAGAGTGGGATGATCTTTATATCAATTTTGAAATAGATAAGACGCTTAGTGGTGGTGTGTATTTTCTTTAAATATAAAGGAGAATATCATTATTACATGGATATTCCATCTTTATTTAACATTTCTGAAGACGACTTTGATAAGGAATTTTTTGAATTATTTGATTTAGGTGGTGAGATGAAGAAGATATTCATCGAGAACGGTCTCGCAGAGTGGTCTGCCTTTACAATTAAGGTGGATGAAAACAATAAAGCCTCTTTGGACTTCGACTATGCACCATGGCTCGAAAGTGGTTTTGGACCAAGTGCTAGAACTTCTTTTTTTCAATATAAATACTTGGGCCAGCAACCTGACAACGAAAAAGAGCTAGAACAGTTCAAGGCAATGGAAGCCTTCCAGCAGGAGCATAATGGCAAATAGAAAGTATAATCATGGAAACAGAAAACACAGTGTCAATTTGGATTGGCAACTTTGATACTAAATTAGAATTAGATGAGTTTATAACTTTGAAATATGATGATGAAGGAGAGGCGATTCCTTCAATGTTTTATCATCAATATAACATTGATATTGATGATATTGATGATTATCTAATTGAAAAAGAAGTTTTTGAAACCAGCTTTACAAATTTGTTTGACATGCTAAAGGGCGCATCCTATGACAACATTATTGTAAAGAATTTAGAGCAAAAAGGCATAAAAGCCAATATCGCACCCAATAATACGTTGATTTTGATATATAATTATCAGTTTGATAGCAATGTTCCACAAACAAGTAACACAGAATTTGTAGCGACTGTACGGTACAAATAATTAGAAGAGTGAAATGAATCGATCTACAATTTTACGGAGTAATTGGAGGGCTTAGATTCACAATTTCTAAAATCAGGAAAGAGGATAAAATGTTAGTAAACTTTATAAAAGTGGCAGATATGCCCAAAGATGTTATTGAAAAATATAAAAATCAAGTTCCAGCTGAGTTGGTTCAAATTTGGCAGGAGGATGGTCTGGGAACCTTTTTAGATGGTTATTTGAAGGTGATTAATCCAGAGGATTATCTTGAACTTCTCCAAGATAGTTATTTCAGAGGAGATGTCGCTTTTCCTATGTTTGTAACAGCATTTGGAGATATTATTACTTGGGAAGAAAATGCCTACGTGGGAATTGTCCAATATAATATTCAGGATTTGGATATTATTTGTAAGGGTATGGATTTATTTATTCGATTTTTAGATAACGAATATATTACAAAAAAATTTGAACTGGATTTATATAGACAGGCTGTGTTAAAACATGGTCCCTTGTCTTATAACCAATGTTTTGGTTTCGTTCCACTTCTAGCATTAGGTGGCTTTAAAGATGTAGACCACATGGATAAGGTAAAAGTCTTGGAGCACATTTACCTCATGTACCAGCTGACAGGTGGTGTAATGGACGATTAGGAGTTGCTGTTTCTTTTTTGAAAACAGTGCGAGAGGAAGAACTTCTCTTCCAAATGCAAAACACAAGAACCTCAGAGGAAGTCATCTGAGGTTCTTTGCGTTCTAGTTTCCATATTTTTGATAAAAATCGACCTTAACCTGGATAAAGGTTTCGGCTTCGCGTAGTAGTTGCAGGAGGGTGGCACGGGTTTCAAACTCCTCACGTGTTTTCGGGAGACTCCGATTGCGGAAGACTTGCAGATAGCGTTCGATGTCATCAAGTAAGTCATGAGCAGGATTGGTCTGACTTAGCTGGGCAGCAATCTTTGAAAAGAGCTGGGCCAAGATCAAACTCTCACTTGCGGCCAGATGACAGGTATTGATCTGCTGGGCCATGTTTCGTAGAATACGACTTTGTCGCTGCCTCATCTCAAAGTAATGGATGTGGTAGTCCGTCTGGTGAAAGAGATGGTCCGAGTGATCCAGGTAGACCAGTTTGAGAGCCTCATCGAGTAGCTTGTCTAATTGGTCAACGAGTTGAGCTTGATTGCGTCCGTCTCCCCTCGACAGATAGTATTTAAAGCGAAGCAAGATGTCTTTTAACTTTTCTTCGACCTGAAGGTGGTAGCTTTGGATGGCTTTCTCACGAGAGGGCATATAAAGGTTGACCAATAGAGCAAAGCTTGTCCCGATGAGAAAGAGGAGTACTTCATTAAGCAAGAGATCAGGGGAAGTAGACTCCTGTACCAAGAGATGACCGACCAAGACACTGCTAGGGGTGATGCCGATTTCCCAGCCCATTTTGTAAGCAAGAGGGACATAGAGAGCCAGGTAGAGGCCCAGACTCCAGATGTGAAAGCCCGTCAGCTGAAAGGCTAGAACACCGATAGCGAGCGCTAGGAGCATGGAAAAGAGGCGGTTACGTGCTAATTTCAGCGTGCTTCTGCGTGTGTCGGAGAGGCTTAAGAGAGCGATAATTCCGGCTGAAACTGCTGACGATAAATCTAAAAAGTAAGCGAAAAAACAAGCGAGACAGGTCGCTAAGACCAGTTTGGTCGTACGTTGAGTGAGGGACATGAAAATTTCCTAAACTAATAGAGTCAAGTGTTTAACGAGGAGTTAGAGACTAGGGACGAAGTTTTCGGTTTGTAGCATACTCGGCAACCGCTGTAAAGAGGACATCTGTAGAAGAATTCAGGGCTGTTTCGCAGGAGTCTTGCACGACTCCGATCACAAAACCGACTCCGACAACCTGCATAGCCAAGTCGTTGGAAATCCCAAAGAGGCTACAAGCTACAGGAATGAGGAGAAGGGATCCCCCAGCGATCCCAGAGGCCCCGCAGGCAGAAATGGCAGCCACGACACTGAGCACAAATGCTGTCCCAAAGTCTACCGAAATTCCGAGTGTGTTGACGGCAGCCAAGGTCAGGACATTTATGGTAACAGCAGCGCCAGCCATGTTGATGGTTGAACCAAGCGGGATGGAGACAGAGTAGGTGTCAGGATTCAGTCCCAAATCTTGGCAGAGTTTCATATTGACAGGGATATTTGCAGCAGAGCTACGAGTGAAAAAGGCTGTAATACCACTGACACGTAGACATTTCAAAACAAGGGGATAGGGATTTTTCCTCATAAAGAGAAAAGCGATGAGCGGGTTGATGATGAGAGCGACAAAGGCCATAGTAGCAATCAAGAGTCCTAGGAGGACACCGTAGTTGGCCAGACTGGCAATACCCTTGTCTGAGATGGTCTTAAACACCAAGCCTAAAATTCCAAAAGGAGCTAGATTGATAATCCATTCCACGATTTTAGAGGTGACATCCGCCATAGTTTTCAGTAATTCTTTACTGTGTTTACTTGCCTCTCTCATAGCCAAGCCAAAGACGACTGCCCAAGAGAGAATCCCGATATAGTTGGCTTCAACAATGGCATTCAAAGGATTATCCACCAGTTTGAGCAAGAGGTTGCTGAGGACTTGACCGATACCGTTAGGAGCAGCAACTTCTGTATTTGCACTGGTCAGGGTGATTTGCACAGGCAGTAAGAAACTAGCTAGAACGGCTACCAATGCAGCAGCAAAGGTTCCGAGCAAGTATAGGAAAATAACAGTTTTCATATTGGTGTTTTGTCCCTTTTGGTGTTGGGAAAGGGCATTGGCAACAAGGGCAAAAACCAAAATAGGAGCGATGGCTTTCAGTCCGCCTACAAAGAGATCTCCAAGCAGGCCAATTCCTGTAAGGTTTGGAAAGAGCATCCCTAATGTAGCTCCCGAAATCATTCCAATAAGGATTCGTTTGATGAGGCTTGCCTTGGTCCAGGCTCTAATGATTCGTTTCATAGCAGTCTCCTTCAAATGTATTGTTTATAATTATAGTATAAATATGCTATAGAGGCAAGTGATATTTTGAAAAAAGGGCCTATAATTGAATAATTATGAAAGAAAAGAGAAGGACGATTTTATGGTATAATAGGAAAAAGGAGTTTTATATGCAAGATTTTTTTCAACGCTATTTTGATAAACTTGATTTAACAACCATGTTAGAGAATCTCTTAACCAAGGTGATTTCTCTTTTGATTTTATTTTTACTATTTTATATAGCTAAAAAGATGCTTCATGCGACTGTACGAAAGATTGTCAAGCCCTCACTTAAATTTTCCAATCGAGATGCTGGCAGACAAAAGACCATTTCTCGTTTGCTGGAGAATGTCTTTAACTACATTCTTTATTTCTTCTTGCTCTATTGCATCCTGTCTATTTTAGGTTTGCCAGTTTCCAGCCTCCTTGCTGGTGCGGGGATTGCTGGGGTGGCCATTGGTATGGGGGCTCAAGGCTTTCTATCCGATGTCATTAATGGCTTCTTCATCCTTTTTGAACGCCAGCTTGATGTGGGTGATGAAGTGGTTCTCACAAATGGACCGATTACCGTTTCTGGAAAGGTCGTTAGCGTAGGGATCCGTACAACGCAACTGCGAGGTGACGATCAAGCCCTTCACTTTGTTCCCAATCGTAATATCACCGTCGTCAGCAATCTATCTCGTACTGAATAGGCCGGCTATTTTAGCAGATTTGTGGTACAATAGAAGGAGTTTGGTAAAGGAGAGAGTATGCTATTTGTAGAGAAAAAATTAGGTCACGATTGTACATGGATAGACCTTGATGTGGACAAGATTAAAAACATGGAAGACCTTTCGGATGTCTATGGATTGGACAAGGAAACTATCGAGTATGCTCTGGATAGAAATGAGCGTGCCCACATGGACTACCACCGTGAAACGGGAACGGTCACCTTCATTTATAATGTTCTTGATTTAGAAAAAGACAAAGAATATTATGAAGCGATTCCGATGACCTTTATCGTTGAAAAACAACGGCTGATCACAATTAGCAATCACAAGAATAGTTATGTGATTAAACGTATGGCAACCTACCTTGAAAGCCATGAAGTTGTTTCAATCTACAAATTTCTTTTTGCCAGTTTAGAGATTATTAGTAATGCTTATTATCCAGTAATTGAAGAAATGGATAAAGGTAAGGATGAAATCAGTGCACTTCTTCGTCAAAAAACAACTAAAAAAAATCTCTTTGCCCTCTCTGACTTGGAAACTGGTATGGTTTACCTGACAGCTGCTGCCAAACAAAATCGTCTCCTCTTGGAACACATCCAAGGGCATGCTCTTTATCGCAATTTTAATGAGGTAGAAAGAGAGCAGTTTGACGATGCCATGATTGAAGCGCATCAGTTGGTTTCGATGACAGACTTGATTTCTCAAGTTTTGCAACAACTCTCAGCCTCTTACAACAATATCCTAAATAATAATCTAAATGATAATTTGACAACTTTGACAATTATCTCAGTCTTGCTAGCTATCCTTGCAGTTATTACAGGATTCTTCGGAATGAATGTTCCCTTACCGTTTGCAGATGAACCAAATGCTTGGGTTTATATTTTGATAGCTAGTCTCATTTTATGGGTAGTCTTAGCCCAATATTTAAAGAATATT
>NZ_KV822018.1:46795-70183 GCF_001815805.1 Streptococcus sp. HMSC072D05 | reverse complement strand
AAAAAAAAAAGGAGCCAGAATGGCGATTGAAAATTATATGCCAGATTTTGCTGTGGAAGCAGTTTATGATCTGACGGTCCCAAGCCTGCAAGCGCAGGGAATCAAGGCTGTTTTGGTCGATTTGGACAATACCCTCATTGCTTGGAACAACCCTGATGGGACGCCAGAGATGAAGCAATGGCTACATGACCTCCGCGACGCGGGCATTCGCATCATCGTAGTCTCAAATAATACCAAAAAACGGGTTCAACGTGCAGTTGAAAAGTTTGGAATTGATTACATTTATTGGGCCTTGAAGCCTTTCACATTTGGGATTGACCGTGCCATGAAGGAATTCCACTATGAGAAAAATGAAGTGGTCATGGTCGGCGACCAGCTCATGACGGATATACGAGCAGCCCACCGTGCAGGTATTCGCTCGATCTTGGTCAAACCCTTGGTCCAACATGACTCTATCAAAACGCAAATCAACCGGGCTCGCGAGCGCCGTGTTATGCGAAAAATCACTGAAAAGTACGGACCGATTACATATAAAAAAGGAATTTAACTATGGAAGAAATTCTCTGTATTGGTTGTGGAGCAACCATTCAGACGGCAGACAAGGCTGGTCTTGGTTTCACTCCCCAGTCGGCACTTGAAAAAGGTTTGGAGACAGGCGAAGTTTATTGCCAACGCTGTTTCCGTCTTCGTCATTACAATGAAATCACAGATGTCCAGTTGACGGACGACGACTTCCTCAAGCTCTTGCACGAGGTGGGAGACAGTGATGCCTTGGTGGTCAATGTCATTGATATTTTTGATTTTAATGGCTCTGTCATCCCTGGCTTGCCACGCTTTGTATCGGGCAATGATGTCCTCTTGGTTGGAAATAAGAAAGATATCCTGCCCAAGTCTGTTAAACCGGGCAAGATTAGCCAGTGGCTGATGGAGCGTGCCCACGAAGAAGGACTTCGTCCAGTGGATGTCGTCCTGACTTCAGCACAGAATAAGCATGCTATTAAGGAAGTCATTGACAAGATTGAACACTACCGTAAGGGCCGCGATGTCTATGTGGTTGGCGTGACCAACGTTGGAAAATCAACCCTTATCAACGCTATTATCCAAGAAATCACGGGTGACCAAGATGTCATCACGACTTCGCGCTTCCCAGGAACAACCTTGGACAAGATTGAGATTCCGCTTGATGACGGATCTTATATCTACGATACTCCAGGGATTATCCACCGCCACCAGATGGCCCACTACTTGACGGCTAAAAACCTCAAGTATGTCAGCCCTAAAAAGGAAATCAAGCCCAAAACCTATCAACTTAACCCTGAACAAACCCTGTTTTTAGGTGGTCTTGGACGCTTTGACTTCATATCAGGAGAAAAGCAAGGATTCACAGCTTTCTTTGACAATGAACTCAAACTCCACCGTACCAAGCTAGAAGGCGCTAGTGCCTTTTATGATAAGCACCTCGGAACCCTTCTAACACCACCAAATAGTAAAGAAAAAGAAGATTTTCCAAAACTAGTCCAGCATGTCTTTACCATCAAGGACAAGACAGACCTGGTCATCTCAGGCCTAGGCTGGATCCGCGTAACAGACACCGCCAAAGTCGCCGTCTGGGCACCAGAAGGCGTCGCCGTCGTCACACGAAAAGCAATCATTTAAACACAGAAAGGAAAGAGTTGTCTAGATTCGGGCGAGCTCTGCGAGCCCATAACGAATACTTTTCGCCGTGGTGTCAGTTGGTACAAGCGCTTGTACCAACTGCGGAAAATTTGAGACCTTAGGCTCAAATTTTAGTCATGAAAGTCCGAAGGACTTTGCTGACGTCCGTCACCACTTCAGAAAAGTATTAAAAGAAACTCTTTTAAAGAAATTATGTCATTAACATCAAAACAACGTGCCTTCCTCAACAGCCAGGCACACACCCTCAAACCCATCATCCAAATCGGGAAAAATGGTCTCAACGACCAAATCAAAACCAGCGTACGTCAAGCTCTTGACGCCCGTGAATTGATTAAAGTTACGCTCTTGCAAAACACAGATGAAAACATCCACGAAGTAGCTGAAATCTTGGAAGAAGAAATCGGTGTGGATACAGTCCAAAAAATCGGACGCATCTTGATTTTGTATAAACAATCCAGCAAGAAAGAAAATCGCAAGATTTCTAAAAAAGTCAAAGAAATCTAAAACCTACTCCAAACAACTGTTTTTACAGAGAATTAAAGGAAGACGAGCCTATGGCAATCGAATTATTGACTCCCTTTACCAAGGTAGAGTTGGAGCCAGAAATCAAGGAGAAAAAACGCAAACAAGTCGGGATTTTAGGGGGAAATTTTAACCCTGTTCACAATGCCCATCTTGTTGTGGCGGACCAAGTACGACAACAGTTAGGACTGGACCAGGTCCTGCTTATGCCCGAATACCAACCACCTCATGTGGATAAAAAGGAAACCATCCCTGAACACCACCGTCTCAAGATGCTTGAGTTGGCGATAGAGGGGATTGAAGGTCTGGACATTGAAACCATTGAGTTAGAACGTAAGGGTATTTCCTACACCTACGACACCATGAAGATTTTGACCGAGCAACATCCAGATACGGATTATTACTTCATTATCGGGGCTGATATGGTGGACTATCTGCCTAAATGGTACCGAATTGATGAGCTGGTCGAAATGGTTCAGTTTGTTGGAGTTCAGCGCCCGCGCTACAAGGCAGGGACTTCCTATCCAGTTATCTGGGTGGATGTGCCTCTCATGGACATCTCGTCCAGCATGGTGCGTGACTTCATTGCCCAAGGTCGGAAACCTAACTTTCTCCTACCTCAGCCAGTGCTAGACTACATCGAGAAGGAGGGGCTCTACTGATGGCATACCAAGACTATATCAACTGTTCCCGAGAGGCTTTGTTGGAAAGAATGGCAGAGCTTCTGCCTGAAAAACGTTTAACCCATTGTTTGGGTGTAGAGCGTGCAGCCATAGAACTAGCCAAGCGATTTGGAGTCGATGCTGAGAAAGCGGGTCTAGCAGGCCTTCTTCATGACTATGCTAAAAAGTTGTCAGATCAGGAATTTCTAGACTTGATTGACCGTCACCAGCTAGACACTGATCTCAAAAACTGGGGCAATAATGTCTGGCATGGTATGGTTGGAATTTACAAGATTCAGGAAGATTTGGATTTGCATGATTCAGAAATCCTGCGAGCCATTGAAATTCATACAGTCGGGGCTGACCAGATGACTGATCTTGATAAGGTTATCTACGTCGCAGACTACATTGAGCACAATCGTGCCTTTCCAGGAGTGGATCAGGCGCGTGAAATTGCTGAGCTATCGCTCAATAAGGCAGTGGCCTACGAAACAGCTCGTACCGTGGAGCATCTAGCTCATCAGGGATTTCCCATCTATCCCCAAACCCTTGAAACCTATAACGCCTTTGTGCACTATTTGAAAGAGGACTAAATGAACGAAAAAGAATTACTAGAACTAGTCGTGAAAGCGGCTGATGAGAAACGTGCGGAGGATATCCTCGCACTTGATGTACAAGATTTGACCAGCGTGACGGACTACTTTGTCATCACGAGCTCAATGAATAGTCGTCAGTTGGACGCTATCGCAGATAATATCCGTGAAAAAGTAGCTCAAGCAGGCTTTAAAGGCAGTCATGTTGAAGGTGATGCAGCTGGAGGCTGGGTTTTGTTGGACCTCGGCGGTGTCGTTGTGCATATCTTCTCAGAAGAAATGCGTGCCCATTATAACCTAGAAAAACTATGGCATGAGGCGGCTTCTGTAGATATTTCAGAAGCCTTGGCCTAGTAAATGAACTCAGTTGCAGGCAACTGGGTTTTCTTTGCTTATTTTAGAAAAAATTGATAGAAAGGTAAGGGCGTCGTGTTTTGTTCATCTCGAAACTGAACACGAGCTAATAGTTGCGAAAAAAGAGTAACTTCCTTTGTATCTGACGATACAGCAGAAAGTTTCCTATTTTCTCCTTGCTTTTAACGCTCTTTGTATCTTAGAAAGGATTTGAACCCGTCCTGTAATCGTTGGAAAATAGATAGCCTTCCTTGGAGCTCGGCTCCATCGTCAAGCTCCTAATTTTCATTCCGATTACGGGCGGACTTGGTATCATGAATATGTCAACTTATGAAACCTTTGCGGCTGTTTACGATGCAGTCATGGACGATAGTTTATACGACAAATGGACTGATTTTTCTCTGCGTCATTTGCCAAAAACTAAGGAGAGAAAGAAACTCTTGGAATTGGCTTGTGGGACAGGAATCCAGTCTGTTCGCTTTTCTCAGGCTGGTTTTGATGTGACGGGACTTGACTTGAGCGCGGATATGTTGAAGATTGCGGAGAAGAGAGCTGCTTCAGCCAAGCAAAAGATTGATTTTATTGAAGGCAACATGCTGGATTTGTCCAAAGCAGGGAAATATGATTTTGTCACTTGTTATTCGGACTCGATCTGTTACATGCAGGATGAGGTGGAAGTAGGAGACGTCTTTAAGGAAGTGTATAATGCCCTCAATGAAGACGGAGTATTTATCTTTGATGTACATTCGACCTACCAGACAGATGAAGTTTTTCCAGGCTATTCTTACCATGAAAATGCGGAAGATTTTGCCATGCTTTGGGACACCTATGAGGACGAAGCACCTCACTCCATCGTGCATGAGTTGACCTTCTTTATCAAGGAGGCTGACGGTTCCTTTAGTCGCCACGATGAAGTGCATGAGGAGCGGACCTATGAGGTCTTGACCTATGATATATTGCTGGAACAGGCCGGTTTCAAGTCTTTCAAACTCTATGCGGACTTTGAGGACAAGGAACCAACAGAAACTAGCACCCGTTGGTTTTTTGTCGCGCAGAAGTAGGAGATTTCTATGACCATCACAGGTATTATCGCGGAGTTCAATCCTTTTCATAATGGGCACAAATACCTGCTTGAGCAGGCGGAGGGACTGAAAATCGTTGCCATGTCTGGAAATTTCATGCAACGAGGAGAGCCGGCTATCGTGGACAAGTGGACACGGACCCAGATGGCGCTGGAAAATGGCGCAGACTTGGTCGTGGAATTGCCCTTTTTAGTTAGTGTTCAGGCAGCTGATTTCTTCGGTCAAGGAGCTGTGGATATCTTGGCTCGCTTGGGGATTGATACTCTAGCATTCGGGACGGAGGAAGTTCTGGATTATCAGAAAATTGCTGACCTATACACGGAGCAAGGTGCTGAGATGGAGAATTTTGTGGAAAATCTGCCTGATTCCCTCTCCTATCCTCAGAAAACCCAAGCCATGTGGAAGGAATTTGCAGGTCTGGATTTTTCTGGCAACACGCCCAATCATGTTCTTGCTCTGGCCTATGCCAAGGCGGTTGCGGGACGTAGAATCAAACTCCATCCGATTCAGCGTCAGGGGGCTGGTTATCATTCTGTGGATAAGGATGTGGACTTTGCCTCAGCAACAGCCCTCCGTCAGCATCAATCAGACCAAGATTTCTTAGAACGCTTTATGCCTTCTCTTGACCTCTTTGAGTTGGCGTGTAGGGTGAGTTGGGATGACTATTTTACCTTGCTCCGCTATCAAATCTTGTCAAATCCAGACCTAACCACCATCTATCAGGTCAATCAAGAAATGGCTGTGCGTATCAAGGAAGCTATCAAAACAGCCCAGTCTGTTGACGAATTGGTCGAGGCGGTTGCGACAAAGCGTTATACCAAGGCGCGTGTACGACGACTCTTGACCTATATCTTGGTGCAGGCCAGAGAAAGCGACTTGCCAGAAGGCATCCATGTCCTTGGCTTTACTGAAAAAGGCAGACAACACCTCAAGTCTCTGAAAGGCCAGGTCCATCTAGTCAGTCGAATTGGCAAAGAACCTTGGGATGCTATGACTCAAAAGGCAGACCAGATTTACCAACTAGGACACCCAAGTATAGCAGAACAGAATTTTGGCAGGGTTCCGATTAGAATAGAAACAAACTAAGTCTACTGAAAGGTAGGCTTTTTTAGAATATTTTCGAATAAATAGATAGAAAAGAAAAATCTTGTACAAGTTCCTGACAATTTCTTTCTTTTTGTGTATAATAGTGGAAAAGAGGTAAAACGAGGTATGGTTATGGAAGCAGTTCTTTATTCAACATTCCGAAATCATTTAAAGGACTACATGAAGAAGGTAAATGATGAATTTGAGCCTTTGACGGTGGTCAATAAAAATCCAGATGAGGATATTGTAGTCCTTTCAAAGAGCGAGTGGGATAGTATTCAGGAAACCCTGAGAATCGCTCAAAATAAGGAACTTTCTGACAAGGTCTTGCGAGGAATGGCTCAAGTTCGTGCTGGAAGCACTCAGGTGCATGTGATTGAGGAGTGAGGAATGCTGCTCAAATTTACAGAAGATGCCTGGGCGGATTATTGCTATTGGCAAAACCAAGATAAGAAAACATTAAAAAGGATCAATAAATTAATCAAGGATATTCAACGCGATCCTTTTGTAGGAATGGGGAAACCAGAACCACTCAAGTATGACTATCAAGGAGCTTGGTCGCGGCGCATTGATGCAGAAAATCGCTTGATTTATATAATAGATGGAGATAGCGTGGCTTTCTTGTCCTTCAAAGATCATTACTAAGTCTACTGAAAGGTAGGCTTTTTTGCTTCGTTTTTCGTGGAAATTTAAATTTTTAAAGATTCTTAATTTTACTTGAAAATCTAAGGGATTTCTTCAAAAATTCACACAAAACTCTTCAATTTGGGTTTGTGGAAATCGGTTTTTTATGATAGAATATTAAGGAATGTATGTCATTCGATAAACAATTTAATGAGGTAAAAACATGGAAATCATGACACTTGCGATTGCTGTTTTTGCCGTCATCATTGGTTTAGTCATTGGATATGTCAGCATCTCAGCTAAGATGAAATCATCTCAAGAGGCTGCAGAGTTGATGCTTCTAAATGCTGAACAAGAAGCAACTAATTTACGAGGACAAGCTGAGCGCGAAGCGGATTTATTGCTAAATGAAGCCAAGAGCGAAAGCAAGTCTCTTAAAAAAGAAGCACTATTGGAGGCCAAAGAGGAAGCCAGAAAATACCGTGAAGAAGTGGACGCTGAATTTAAGTCAGAACGTCAGGAGCTCAAGCAAATTGAAAGTCGTTTGACGGAGAGAGCTACGAGCCTTGACCGTAAGGACGACAATTTGACGAACAAAGAAAAAACACTTGAACAAAAAGAACAAAGTATTTCTGATAGAGCAAAAAACCTTGATGCACGTGAAGAGCAATTAGAGGAAGTCGAAAGACAAAAAGAAGCTGAACTTGAACGTATCGGTTCCCTTTCCCAAACTGAGGCTCGAGATATTATCTTGGCTCAGACAGAGGAAAACTTGACCAAGGAAATTGCTAGCCGCATTCGTGAGGCTGAGCAAGAAGTCAAGGAACGTTCAGACAAGATTGCGAAAGATATCTTGGTTCAGGCTATGCAGCGTATCGCTGGTGACTATGTAGCAGAGTCAACAAACTCAACAGTTCACCTACCAGATGATACCATGAAGGGACGCATTATCGGACGCGAAGGTCGAAATATTCGTACCTTTGAAAGTTTGACAGGGGTCGATGTGATTATCGACGATACACCGGAAGTGGTGACCTTGTCAGGATTTGATCCGATTCGTCGTGAAATTGCTCGTATGACTATGGAAATGTTGCTCAAAGATGGCCGTATCCACCCAGCTCGTATCGAGGAGTTGGTTGAGAAAAACCGTCAAGAGATTGACAATAAAATCCGTGAATATGGTGAGGCTGCTGCTTACGAGATTGGTGCGCCAAACCTTCATCCAGACTTGATGAAGATCATGGGACGCTTGCAGTTCCGTACTTCATATGGACAAAATGTCTTGCGTCATTCGATTGAAGTTGCTAAGTTATCTGGTATCATCGCGAGTGAACTTGGTGAAAATGCAGCTCTTGCCCGTCGTGCTGGATTCCTTCATGACATCGGAAAAGCTATTGACCGCGAGGTTGAAGGTAGCCACGTTGAGATTGGTACGGAGTTGGCTCGTAAGTACAAGGAACACCCAGTTGTGGTGAATACCATTGCTAGCCACCACGGCGATGTCGAAGCCGAAAGCGTCATTGCAGTGATCGTTGCTGCAGCAGATGCCTTGAGTGCAGCGCGTCCAGGTGCTCGTAGCGAGTCTCTTGAAAGCTACATCAAGCGTCTCCATGATTTGGAAGAAATCGCAAATGGCTTTGAAGGAGTGCAAAATAGCTTTGCCCTTCAAGCAGGGCGTGAAATCCGTATCATGGTTAATCCAGGACAAATCAAAGACGACAAAGTCACAATCTTGGCTCACAAAGTTCGTGAGAAAATTGAAAACAATCTCGATTACCCAGGAAATATCAAGGTAACCGTGATTCGCGAACTTCGTGCAGTAGATTATGCTAAATAAATAAGAAAGAGCAGTTGAAAAATTACTGCTTTTTTGTTACACTAGATAGAAAGACTGTAGAAGGATAACTGACACTATCATCAGTATCCGAGAGAAATTTTACTTTATTTCACAGACTAACTAAAGGAGACATAATGGCAGACCGAGGCTTGCTAATCGTTTTTTCTGGTCCTTCAGGAGTTGGGAAAGGAACGGTTAGAAGAGAGATTTTTGAGAGTTCTGAGAATCAATTTCAATACTCTGTATCGATGACGACGCGTGCGCAACGTCCTGGTGAAGTGGATGGAGTGGACTATTTCTTCCGTACTCGTGAAGAGTTTGAAGAGCTGATCCGTCAAGGTCAGATGTTGGAATATGCAGAATATGTCGGTAACTACTATGGAACTCCTCTGACCTATGTCAATGAAACTCTGGACAAGGGAATCGATGTCTTTCTTGAGATTGAAGTCCAAGGAGCCCTTCAGGTTAAGAAAAAGGTTCCAGATGCTGTCTTTATCTTTCTAACGCCACCAGATTTGGATGAATTGCAAGATCGTTTGGTAGGTCGTGGAACAGATAGCGCTGAAGTGATTGCCCAACGAATCGAAAAAGCCAAGGAAGAAATTGCCCTCATGCGTGAGTATGATTATGCCATTGTCAACGATCAGGTGCCCCTCGCTGCTGAACGTGTCAAGCGTGTGATCGAAGCAGAACACTTCCGTGTGGACCGTGTCATTGGTCACTACCAGGAGATGTTGCCAAAATCTCCAACTACTCGATAAACTATAGGAAACAGGTACAAGCAAATGATGTTAAAACCCTCTATTGATACCTTGCTGGACAAGGTACCATCAAAATATTCACTCGTAATCTTGGAAGCAAAACGCGCCCACGAACTAGAAGCAGGAGCGCCAGCAACTCAAGAGTTTAAGTCTGAAAAATCAACTCTTCGTGCTTTGGAAGAAATCGAGTCTGGAAATGTAACCATTCACCCAGATCCAGAAGGAAAACGTGAAGCGGTTCGTCTCCGTATCGAAGAAGAAAAACGCCGCAAAGAAGAAGAAGAAAAGAAAATCAAAGAGCAAATCGCTAAAGAAAAAGAAGATGGTGAAAAAATTTAAGGTTGGGGGGACTCAATCTTATTTTTTCTATTGCAAGAATGTACTGACAAGGAGGAGGTGAGAAGATGGCAATCGCAAAGATTATTGTGGATGTTCCCCTTATGCAGACGGACCAGCCCTATAGTTATAAGGTCCCTGAGGAATTTGTAGAGATGCTGGAAGTCGGTATGCGGGTTCATGTCCCCTTCGGAAAGGGTAATCGTTTGATACAAGGGATTGTGCTTGGCCTGGAGTCCCAGTCGGATGAAGAGATGGAAGGTCAGGACTTGAAGGAGATTGCAGAGGTGCTAGATTTTTCTCCTGTCTTGACTCAGGAGCAACTCTGGTTGGCTGAGGAGTTACGCAAGTCCGTCTTTTCTTATAAAATCTCCATTCTAAAAGCTATGCTTCCAGGATTTCTGAATTCTAGCTATGACAAGATTCTCTATCCTCTGGAAGGTCTGAGTCAGGCAGACAAAGAGCGCTTGTTTGGTTCAGAAGATTCGCTAGTCTTTTCTTCTTTAGACCTTGCTAAGCAAGCTGAGATGATGCGCTTGACTAGGAAAGGTCTGCTCCGCTTAGAATACCAGGCAGTCGATCAAAAGAAGGTCAAGACCCAGTCTTGGTATGAGGTTGATGCTACTCAGCTAGAGCGGATTGAGATTTCTGCGCGTGCTAAGAAAAAGGCAGAGCTGAGAGATTATCTGCTGTCTCATCCTGAAAGTGCTCCTCTGGCTAGCTTGTTAGAATCCTACTCACGGGAGCAAGTCAACTTTTTTGTGGAGCAAGGAGCTTTAACTCTAGTCCAAAAGGAAGTGCAACGTTCAGCTGCTTATTTTGAAGGCATTGAAGCAAGTACACCTTTGGAGCTGAACCCAGAGCAAAGACAAGCTCGCGATGCGGTTGTCAGTGCTATTGGTAGTCAACAGCCTCCATTCCTCCTTCAAGGGATTACAGGAAGTGGGAAAACGGAGGTTTACTTGCAGATTATCCAAGGAGCCTTGGATAAGGGTAAGACGGCTATTTTGCTGGTGCCTGAGATTTCTCTGACGCCACAAATGACGGAGCGTTTTATTGCTCGATTTGGTGAGAAAGTAGCCATTCTTCACTCAGGCCTGTCCAATGGTGAAAAGTACGACGAATGGCGCAAGGTTGAGCGTGGCGATGCCCAAGTTGTTGTTGGCGCTCGATCAGCTATCTTTGCTCCTTTGAAAAATCTAGGTGTTATAATTATCGACGAAGAGCATGAAGCTAGCTACAAACAAGACAGCAATCCCCGTTATCATGCTAGAGAGGTCGCCATTCTACGGGCCCAGTACAATCAAGCAGCCCTAGTCCTTGGCTCAGCGACACCGAGCTTAGAGAGCCGTGCGCGTGCTGGAAAAGGTGTCTATCAACACTTACGTCTGACCCAACGGGCCAATCCTTTAGCCACTATTCCTGAAGTTCAAGTGATTGACTTTCGGGACTATATCGGGCAGAATGAGACATCAAACTTTACGCCTCCTTTGCTAGAGGCCATTCGAGACCGTTTGGATAAAAAAGAACAGGCAGTCCTCATGCTCAACCGTCGGGGTTATTCTAGTTTTGTTATGTGTCGGGAGTGTGGAACGGTAGATAGCTGTCCCAACTGTGATATTTCTCTGACTCTCCACATGGATACCAAGACCATGAACTGCCATTACTGTGGATTTTCAAAGGGGATTCCTCATGTCTGTCCCAACTGTCAAAGCCGCAGTATTCGTTACTACGGGACGGGGACTCAGAAAGCTTACGATGAACTGGCAGAACTCTTTCCTCAGGCTCGCATTCTGCGGATGGATGTGGATACGACCCGCAAGAAAGGCAGTCACCAAGCTCTTCTTGACCAGTTTGGCCAAGGTGAAGCAGATATCTTGCTGGGAACTCAGATGATTGCTAAGGGCTTGGATTTTCCCAATGTGACCTTGGTCGGAGTGCTCAATGCGGATACGGCCTTGAATCTGCCTGATTTCCGTTCTTCCGAGAGAACCTTCCAACTCTTAACTCAGGTGGCAGGCCGTGCAGGCCGTGCGGAAAAAGCTGGGCAGGTCTTGATCCAGTCTTACAATCCGGAGCACTATGCCATTCGATTTGCCAAAGACCAAGACTATGAAGGTTTTTATGCCTATGAAATGAGTATCAGACGCCAACTCGGCTATCCGCCTTATTATTTCACTATTGGGATTACCCTCTCTCACAAGAAAGAAGAAGAGGTCGTCAAACGTGCCTATGAAGTCATGGGAATTTTGCGATCAGGTTTATCGGAAACTAGTAAAATCCTTGGACCAACGCCAAAACCAATCGCCCGTACCCACAACCTTTATCATTACCAGATTTTGATTAAATACCGTTTAGAAGATGAGCTGGGTCCAACCCTCAATCAGGTCTTGGCCTTGACTCAAGAACGTGAAAATAGCGAGCTTCGTCTCAGCATTGACCACGAACCGCAGCAATTTTTATAAGAAGGAGAAGAAATGACAAAACTAATCTTTATGGGGACACCTGATTTTTCAGCGACAGTTTTGAAGGGGTTGTTATCAGACAACCGTTACGAGATTCTGGCTGTTGTGACCCAGCCAGACCGCGCTGTTGGCCGTAAAAAAGTGATCCAAGAAACCCCAGTCAAGCAGGCCGCCAAAGAAGCAGGTCTTCCTATCTACCAACCTGAAAAATTATCTGGAAGTCCAGAGATGGAAGACATTATGAAGCTAGGAGCTGATGGGATTATCACTGCTGCTTTTGGGCAATTTCTCCCAAGTAAACTCCTTGATAGCATGGACTTTGCGGTCAATGTTCACGCTTCCCTTCTTCCCAAACACCGTGGTGGAGCTCCCATTCATTATGCCCTGATTCAAGGGGATGAGGAAGCTGGTGTGACCATCATGGAAATGGTTAAAGAAATGGATGCAGGTGATATGATTTCCCGTCGTAGCATTCCTATCACAGACGAGGACAATGTCGGCACCTTGTTTGAAAAATTGGCAATCGTTGGTCGCGATTTGCTTTTGGATACGCTACCTGGCTACCTAGCAGGAGAAATCCAACCTGAACTACAAGATCCTAGTCAAGTCACTTTCTCGCCAAATATCAAGCCAGAGGAAGAGAAACTGGATTGGACTAAAACCAATCGCCAACTCTTTAACCAAATCAGAGGGATGAATCCATGGCCTGTTGCCCATACTTTTCTTAAAGGAGACCGCTTTAAGATTTATGAAGCCCTACCAGTAGAAGGTCAGGGAAATCCAGGTGAGATCCTCTCTATTGGCAAAAAGGAATTGATTGTCGCAACGGCTGAAGGAGCTCTATCTCTCAAGCAAGTGCAGCCAGCTGGGAAGCCTAAGATGGACATTGCTTCCTTCCTCAACGGAGTTGGACGGACATTGACTGTAGGAGAACGATTTGGTGACTAAAGTAGAAACGGCTAGAAGTCTAGCTCTAGCAGTATTAGAGGATGTTTTTATCAACCAAGCATACTCCAATATTGCCTTAAACAAACACCTCAAGTGCAGTCACCTCTCAGCAACAGATAAGGGGTTGGTGACAGAGATTGTCTACGGTACGGTAGCCCGAAAACTGACTCTGGAATGGTACCTGTCCCACTTTATCGAAGACCGGGATAAGCTAGATAACTGGCTCTATATCCTGCTCCTTCTGAGCGCTTACCAACTTCGGTATCTGGATAAGATTCCTAATCACGCTGTTGTTAATGAAGCAGTGGAACTAGCCAAAGCGCGTAAAAAAGGCAGTGAAAAATTAGTCAACGCCGTCCTTCGTCGTATCTTGCGAGAAGGCTGGCCAGACATTGACAGTATCAAACGCAAAAACAAGCGTGATTCCATTGCCTATTCTCTCCCAGTTTGGCTCGTGTCTAAACTCAAGGAAGAATACGGTGAAGAGAGAGCACAAGCCATCTTTAAAAGTCTCTTGGTGCGCAACAAAGCTAGCATCCGGGTGACCAACTTGAGCCGAAAAGAGGAAATCAAAGCTTTGTTAGAGGCGACCAATTCCCCTTTAGCGGCCACTGGTCTGGTCAAGGAGCAAGGCCACTTTGCAGGACATGATTTGTTCGCAGAAGGGGCTATAACCATCCAAGACGAGTCCAGTCAACTGGTTGCTCCGACTCTTGATCTACAAGGCGATGAGCAGGTCCTGGATGCCTGTGCCGCTCCGGGTGGAAAAACAGCTCATATAGCTTCTTATCTCGCTACAGGTCAGGTAACTGCTCTGGACTTGTATGACCATAAGTTGGACTTGATCCAAGAAAATGCGGAGCGTTTAGGTGTGGCAGAACGAGTGCAAACGCAAAAATTGGATGCCAGAAAGGTTCATGAGTTTTTCGGTCGGGATTCTTTTGATAAGATTTTGGTAGATGCTCCCTGTTCTGGGATTGGACTTTTACGTCGCAAACCAGACATCAAATACAATAAAGAAACAGCAGATTTCACGTCCTTACAGGAAATTCAGCTGGAAATATTAGGTAGTGTTTGTCAAACACTACGTAAAGGTGGTATAATAACGTATAGTACCTGTACTATTGTCTCTGAGGAGAACTTTCAAGTTGTTGAAGCATTTTTAGAAAGTCATCCCGAGTTCGAGCAGGTTAAACTAGAACACGAATGTAAAGATATCCTGAAAGATGGCTGCATCCTGATTACTCCTGAATTGTATGGAAGTGATGGATTCTTTATCAGCCAATTTCGCAAGATATCAGAATAGGAAGGAACTGACACAATGGAAATAGCATTATTAACAGATGTTGGTCAGAAACGGACAAATAATCAGGACTATGTCAATCACTTTGTCAACCGAGCAGGACGCACTATGATCATCTTGGCTGACGGGATGGGAGGACACCGTGCAGGAAATATCGCTAGTGAGATGGCGGTAACAGACCTTGGTGTGGCTTGGGTGGATACTCAAATTGACTCAGTCAATGAAGTTCGTGAGTGGTTTGCCCACTACCTGGAGATTGAAAATCAAAAAATTCATCAACTAGGTCAGGACGAAGCCTACAGAGGTATGGGAACAACGCTAGAAGCTGTTGCGTTTATTGACAACCAAGCCATCTATGCTCACATTGGAGATTCTCGTATCGGTTTGATTCGTGGAGAAGAATACCACCAGTTGACAAGTGACCATTCTTTGGTCAATGAATTGCTCAAGGCTGGTCAATTGACTCCAGAAGAAGCAGAAACTCACCCTCAAAAGAATATCATCACCCAGTCTATCGGACAAAAAGATGAAATCCAGCCAGATTTTGGGATGATTACACTGGAGTCAGGAGATTATCTCTTGCTCAATAGTGATGGTTTGACCAATATGATTTCGGCAAGCGAGATTTATGATATCGTAACCAGTGATATTTCCCTAGCAGACAAGGCGGCAACCCTCATTCGCTTCGCTAACAATGCAGGAGGTTTAGACAACATTACGGTTGCCCTTGTTTACATGAACGAGGAGGCAGCAGAATGATCCAAATCGGCAAGATTTTTGCCGGGCGGTATCGGATTGTCAAGCAGATTGGTCGAGGAGGCATGGCAGATGTTTACTTGGCCAAGGATTTGATCCTAGACGGGGAAGAAGTGGCAGTGAAGGTCCTGAGGACTAACTACCAGACAGACCCAATTGCTGTGGCACGTTTCCAACGTGAAGCGAGAGCCATGGCGGATCTGGACCATCCTCATATCGTTCGGATAACAGATATTGGTGAGGAAGATGGTCAACAGTACCTGGCTATGGAATACGTAGCAGGCCTTGACCTCAAGCGTTATATCAAAGAACACTATCCTCTTTCAAATGAAGAAGCAGTTCGGATTATGGGGCAAATCCTCTTGGCCATGCGCTTAGCCCATACTCGAGGAATCGTTCACCGGGATTTGAAACCTCAAAATATCCTCTTGACACCTGACGGCACAGCTAAGGTCACGGACTTTGGGATTGCCGTAGCCTTTGCAGAGACCAGTCTGACCCAGACAAACTCAATGTTAGGCTCTGTTCATTATTTGTCACCTGAGCAAGCGCGTGGTTCTAAAGCGACCTTCCAGAGTGATATCTATGCAATGGGGATTATCTTCTATGAAATGCTGACGGGACATATCCCTTATGATGGGGATAGCGCGGTTACGATTGCCCTCCAGCATTTCCAGAAGCCACTTCCGTCCGTCATAGCTGAAAACCCATCTGTCCCTCAGGCTTTAGAAAATGTTGTCATCAAGGCAACTGCTAAGAAGCTATCAGACCGTTATCAGTCTGTTTCTGAAATGTATGTGGACTTGTCAACTAGCTTGTCTTATAATCGTCGCAATGAACCGAAACTGGTCTTTGACGATGCGAGTAAGGCAGATACTAAGACTTTGCCTAAAGTTCCACAAAGTACACTGACATCGATTCCAAAAGCTCCGGCGCAAGAAGAACGCCCTCAGCCAAAGAAACCAACTCAACCAGTGGCAGAGCCTGCTCCAGCGCCAAAGCCTGCCAAGAAACGGAAGTTTAAGGCTCGCTATATGATTCTTTTAGCTAGTCTTCTATTGGTTGCAGCCTCTTTGGTCTGGATTTTGGCAAGAACACCAGCAACGATTGCTATTCCTGACGTAGCTGGACAAACCGTTGCAGAGGCTAAGGAAGCTCTGAAAAAATCCAAGTTTGAAGCCGGTGAAGAAAAGTCAGAAGCCAGCGATACAGTAGCAGAGGGACGTGTTATTCGAACGGATCCAGAAGCTGGTAGCAGCCGAAAAGAAGGAACCAAGGTCAATTTGATTGTTTCTTCTGGTAAGCAATCCTTCCAATTGAGCAATTACGTCGGACGTAAGTATACGGAAGTCGTAGCCGAACTCAAGGAGAAGAAGGTTCCTGAAAATCTAATCAAGATGGAAGAGGAAGAATCCAATGAAAGCGAACCTGGAACCGTCCTCAGACAGACTCCTGCTTCGGGTTCGACTTATGATCTCTCAAAAGCCACTACGATTACCTTAACAGTAGCTAAGAAGGTGACTAGTGTCAGCATGCCGAACTACATCGGTTCAAGTCTCGAGTTTACAAAGAATAACTTGACTCAGATTGTCGGTGTGAAGGAAGCAAATATTGAGGTTGTAGAAGTATCGACTGCTCCTGAAGGAACGGCAGAAGGAACTGTTGTAAATCAAACGCCAAGAGCAGGAGAACAGGTTGATCTTGCAAGTACGCGTATCAAACTTTCCATCTACAAACCAAAAACACCACCGTCAACTTCATCCTCTAATCCTGCCCAACGTGGGAACCAGGGTTCTCCTACAAGTCCAAACCAGGGGAACCAACAAGGAAATCAACAAGGGAACACTCCTTCTAGCAGTTCATCCAATAGTGAAGGATCTCACGAAAGTTCTCGAGATTAAACGAATCTTTGTCATGATTTCATGACAAAGATTTTTTTTCACAAGATTTTGTGATAAAATATAGGAAGTAGAAAAAAGGAGGAGAAAATGGACGAATCGAGAGAGTTGAATGCCGTCATTGATGTGATTATGCTAGCAGGAACCATTCTCCTGAAAAGTGGCTCAGAGATTCATCGGGTTGAGGATACTATGATCCGTATTGCCCATTCGCAGGGAATAATGGATTGCAATGTTCTTGCCATGCCCGCAGCTATTTTCTTTTCTATTGAAAATACCAATATTTCTCGGATGAAACGGGTGACCTCATCCTCTTATAACATTGAAAAAGTTTGCGATGTCAACCAAGTATCACGGGAGCTTGTCGGAGGTCAGATTGATCTCTCGACAGCCTTTAAAAAGCTGAAAGAAATCGGCAATCAAGCCCTTCCTTATACCAAGTTCCAAGTGACCGTAGCAGCGACCCTCAGTGCCCCTTTCTTCTCGATTATGTTTGGGGGCAATGTCTATGACGCTTTTGGCGCAGCTATTGCGACCTTATTTGGATTTGCCTTCTCTCTCTACGTAGAGAAGTTTATCCGAATTCCATTTGTAACGGCCTTTGCGGGTGCCTTTGTTTTCGGATTGATTGCCCAGTTCTGGGCCCGCTACACAGGATTTCCTTCGACGGCAGACCTGATTATAGCAGGTGCGGTCATGCCCTTTGTTCCAGGGATTGCTCTGACAAATGCAGTACGGGATATCATGACCAACCATATCAACTCTGGTATGAGCAAGATGTTTGAATCTTTGCTCATTACCCTCGCTTTAGGGGCTGGCACCTCTGTCGCCCTAGTTTTGATGACATAAGATGACTCTAACAAGTATTTTGCTCCAAGCAGTGGCGAGTTTACTCGCCATTATCACCTTTCTAATCGTACTGAATGTTCAACGCTCCATGCTCCTACCTGGTGGTATTTTGGGAATGGGCGTTTGGCTCCTCTATCTCGTCCTCAAAGAACCAACCAATGTTATTGTCGCGACCTTTATCGCAGCAGTAATTGGCTCTTGCATCAGCCAGATTTTAAGTATTGTCTATAAGACACCAGCGGTGGTCTTTGTCTTGGCTATTCTTGCCCCCTTGGTGCCAGGTTATTTATCCTATCGAACGACAGCTTTCTTTGTGACAGGCGATTACAGCCATGCAATTGCTAGCGCGACTTTGGTGGTTATGTTAGCTCTTGTTATTTCTATTGGAATGGCAAGTGGAACGGTAATTCTAAAGCTTTATTACTACATCCGAAAACAACGAGGAATCTCTTCCTAATACAATCAAAGCAAAGACTTGATTTGTTGAATCAAGTCTTTTTTCTCTCTTTTGTCCCTATTTGTGATAAAATAGAATGAAACGATTTTTTACAATGAATGAAAAAATAGAGGTAAATATGACAATCGGTATTGATAAGATTGGTTTTGCGACCAGTCAATATGTCTTGAAATTACAAGACTTAGCAGAAGCGAGGGGAGTTGACCCCGAAAAATTTAGCAAGGGACTCTTGTTAAATGAAATTAGTATTGCGCCACTGACTGAGGACATTGTTACCTTGGCAGCTAGTGCAAGCAACTCTATTTTAACAGATAAAGAAAAAGAAGAAATCGATATGGTCATCGTGGCGACCGAGTCAGGGATTGACCAGAGTAAGGCAGCGGCAGTCTTTGTTCATGGCTTGTTAGGTATTCAGCCTTTCGCTCGTAGCTTTGAAATTAAAGAAGCCTGCTATGGAGCGACAGCTGCCCTTCATTATGCTAAATTGCATGTGGAAAATTCTCCAGAGTCTAAGGTTTTGGTCATTGCCAGTGATATTGCCAAGTATGGTGTGGGAACTCCAGGTGAGCCAACCCAGGGTGCTGGAAGTGTGGCGATGCTAATCACTCAAAATCCGCGCATCATGGCCTTTAACAATGATAACGTTGCTCAAACGCGAGACATCATGGATTTCTGGCGTCCGAACTACTCAAGCACTCCTTATGTAAACGGCATGTACTCGACCCAACAGTATCTTGATTGCCTGACAACGACTTGGGATGAATACAAGAAACGCTATGATTGGACTATGGATGACTTTGCGGCTATCTGCTTCCACTTGCCTTATCCTAAGTTGGCCCTAAAAGGCTTGCGCAAGATGATGGACAAAACTTTGTCTAAAGAAAAACAGAATAGTTTGCAAGAGAACTTTGATAAGTCCATCCTTTACAGTCAGATGATTGGAAATATCTACACGGGTTCCCTCTTCCTCGGACTTCTCTCCCTTTTGGAAAATGCAGAGACTTTGAAGGCTGGAGATAAAATTGCCCTCTACAGTTACGGAAGTGGAGCGGTTTCAGAGTTCTTTAGTGGTGAATTGGTCGAAGGCTATGAGGCTTACCTAGACAAAGAGCGCTTGAGCAAACTCAAACAACGTACAGCATTGTCTGTTGTCGACTATGAAAAAGTCTTCTTCGAAGAGGTGCAGTTGGATGAGTCTGGCTCAGCTCAATTTGCAGGTTATGAACATCAAGACTATGCCTTGGTTGAAATTGTCGACCACCAACGCCGTTATAGCAAGGTTGAAAAATAATGAAGAGAAGTTGGAATGGATTTTCTAAAAAAACATACCATGAGCGCCTGGAGTTGCTGAAAGCTCAGGCGCTCCTTAGTCCTGAAAAGCAAACGAGTCTTGAGCAGGATGAACAAATCAGCTTGGCAGTTGCAGACCAGCTGAGTGAGAATGTGGTAGGAACTTTTTCTCTGCCTTATTCCATCATTCCAGAGATTTTGGTGAACGATCAGGACTACACAGTTCCCTATGTGACAGAAGAACCGTCTGTGGTTGCTGCGGCTAGCTATGCCAGCAAAATCATCAAGCGAGCAGGTGGCTTTACTGCTCAAGTACATGAGCGCCAGATGATTGGTCAGGTAGCCCTTTATCAAGTTGCTGATCCTGAACAAGCGCAAGAGAAGATTGCCAGCAAGAAAGCAGAGCTCTTGGAACTTGCCAATCAAGCCTATCCCTCCATCGTTAAACGTGGAGGTGGGGCGCGTTATTTGCATGTAGAGCAGATCAAAGGTGAAACAGACTTTCTCGTTGTTTATCTCCATGTCGATACTCAGGAAGCCATGGGAGCCAATATGCTCAACACCATGCTAGAAGCCTTGAAGCCAGTCTTAGAAGAACTCAGTCAGGGACAGAGCCTTATGGGGATCCTGTCCAACTACGCGACCGATGCTCTGGTGACAGCAAGCTGTCGTATCGCCTTTCGATACTTGAGTCCCCAAAGGGACCAGGGACGAGAAGTTGCGGAGAAAATAGCCTTGGCCAGCCAGTTTGCGCAGGCTGATCCCTACCGAGCAACTACCCATAATAAAGGGATTTTTAATGGTATCGATGCCATTTTAATCGCCACGGGTAATGACTGGCGTGCTATCGAAGCTGGGGCCCATGCCTTTGCCAGTCGAGACGGGCGCTATCAAGGTCTTAGTCAATGGACGCTGGACATGGAAAGAGAAGAATTGGTCGGTGAGATGACCCTACCCATGCCGGTAGCGACCAAGGGTGGCTCTATTGGTCTCAACCCTCGTGTAGCCCTCAGTCATGAACTACTAGGAAATCCTTCAGCTAAGGAATTAGCTCAGATTATCGTGTCCATCGGTCTTGCCCAAAACTTTGCGGCTCTCAAAGCCTTGGTAAGTACGGGCATCCAGCAAGGCCACATGAAATTACAGGCCAAATCCCTAGCTCTCCTAGCTGGTGCTAGTGAGTCCGAGGTTGCTCCCCTCGTTGAGCGCCTTATTGCAGACAAAACCTTTAACCTAGAGACAGCCCAGCGCTATCTAGAAAACTTAAGATCATAAAAAAACTCAGACGAATCAGTCTGAGTTTTCTTGTGTTTATACTCAATGAAAATCAAAAAGCAAACTAGGAAGCTAGCCGCAGGCTGCTCAAAATACTGTTTTGAGGTTGCAGATGGAAGCCGACATGGTTTAAAGAGATTTTCGAAGAGTATTAAATACTTTTTCCTGGTAATAGGGTGACGGGTAAGAAGTAACCAGTTGTCGCGACCTCTTTACCTTCAATCTTCTGCAAGAGAAGATCGACAGTGAGGTGGGCAATCTCTTTCATAGGTTGCTTAATCGTTGTCAAATGAGGATAGTAGTTCTCGATAAAGTAGGTCCCATCATAGCCGATGACCTTGAGCTCTTCAGGAACAGAGATCCCTAGCTCCTGAGCGATTTTGATCACCAGGATAGCTGTCAAATCATCCGAAGCAAAAATCGCATCTGGTTTCTGATGGGTCAAGATATTCTTGATTTCCATTTCTTTTCGGATGGGAGAAAAGTCGCTCGAAACATTGATAATAGGCGCTTTCGGGAGAACAGAGGCAAAGCCAGCATGGCGCAGTCCAGTCGGTGAGTTAGAGTTGTCATTTCCTGTAATCATGATGATAGACTGGGCACCTGTCTTGACCAAGGTTTGGGCAGCGAGAACCCCGCCACCGTAGTTGTCAGAGGAGACAACAGGAATGTCTGGAGACAAGTTTCGGTCAAAGGAAATGATTGGGGCTGTCACACGATTGTAGTCTTGGATTCCCAAGTTGTGACTTCCAGAAATGATGCCGTCGACCTGATTGGCCTCTAGCATTTCGATGTACTCCCGTTCCTTCTCAGAGTCGTGCTCGCTGTTACAGATGATAGTTTTGTAGCCATTCTTGAAGAGTTGGTGTTCCAACTTACCAATCAATTCAGCATAGAAAACATTGGAAATATTTGGGAAAATCAAGCCGATTAACTTAGCTGATTTTCCTTGCAGACTACGAGCTAAATTGTTGGGCTTATAGCCCAATTCTCTCATGGCTTCATTGACCTTGAGAATGGTTTTTTCAGACAGATAGCCTTTTTTATTGATAACCCGTGAGACGGTAGTGGGGCTGACGCCTGCAAGTTTGGCGACATCAGTTAGTTTTGCGACCATAATCTAATTCATAGTAGGTTCCGGTTGGCTTTCCAGACTTGATCAGGATACCGTTTTGATCGGCATGCGGAAAGACGCGACCAGAAAATACTTTTTCTCCTTTATTGATGAAAATTTCAAAGACAGAATTGTCGATGAAAATTGTAGCAGTAGTAGCCTGATTATCGATAGGGCAAGAACGAGTCGTCCCAAATTCTTGGGCATACTGTTCTCCAGCTTGGCTACGATCCACTGTCACTTGACCTTTTACAAGGTCAAAGTTGATGGAAAGTCCCTTGCCTTCTTTATCAGCAAGTAAGACAATCTCGCTCTGGCTATTGGCTTTCAAGTTGAGCTCGAGTTCGTAGGTGTTATTGGTTTGAGTACGATTTGAGAAGACCTCTTCAGAAGAACGAAGTTCTTTGACGGCTGCGACTGGATATTGGTAGAGTTTGCCGTCTTTGATAGTGAGTTCCTTGACCAAAGAGAAGGTTCCTTGGTGGTCAAAACGGTCAGATGGGTAAGAAACATCTGGTAGTCCAAGCCAACTTACTGCTAGTGCACGTCCATCCGGAGCGTTAAAGGCTTGAGTTGCATAGGCTTCAAAACCATAGTCTAGATTTTGCAATGGAGACACATCTACCATTTTGGCATTTTCAGGATCAAAGGAAGCCCCGATTTTGTACATGTTTGGATAGATATTGTCATAGTCTAGAACAGCCTTATCCAATCCTTGTGGACAGTAGAGAAGGACAGGTTGCTCCCCTACAAAGACCAGATTTGGACATTCCATCATGTAGGCAGTGCGGTCGTTAGCAAAGTCAAGGTCACCAACTGCTTGCCAGTTTGTGTAATCATTGTCTACAGCCTTGTAGAGACGGACGAAGCCTTTTTTCTCCAAGTCCTGTCCACCAATGATAGCATAATATTGCCCTTTAAAGTTAAAAATTTGTGGGTCGCGGAAGTGATCAGTGGAGTCTGCTGGCTGGTCAATCAATATTTTGTCAATCTTTGTAATCTTGCCATCCTTATCCATCAAAGCACCAATCTGGTAAGGGTGACGGATCCAGTTTTCATCACGGACATTTCCTGTATAAAATAGGAACAAGTTATCGCCGAACCGCATGGCAGAGCCAGAGTAGGCACCGTGGCTATCCAATGGAGTATCTGGCAATACTTTGACTCCAGTTTCTGAAAAGTGCACCAAATCATCACTTTCAAGCTGCACCCAAGATTTCAACCCATGGGCTGCACCAAAGGGGAAGTTTTGGTAAAAGAGGATCCATTTGCCATCAAAATAAGAAAAGCCATTTGGATCATTGAGAAGCCCCATTTTAGGCTCAACATGGTAACGAGTATGCCAAGGAGATTGTGTCATCTTTTCCTTGATTTGCTTGATTTCATCATTAGACCAATCTTCATAGCGTCTATAACGGCGCTCGGTTGTCCATTCCATTTTATCTTTCCTCCCTAAGAGTTCTATTCTATTATTAATAGTAAACGTTTTCGGCAAAAAA
>NZ_KV822018.1:0-46695 GCF_001815805.1 Streptococcus sp. HMSC072D05 | reverse complement strand
AAAAAAAAGAAAAATATGTCAAACGATTGCTATAAAACAAGTAAAGGGAATCTGGCAAATATTCACGAAAAAATGAAAGAAAATGTAAATAAAAGCCTTAATTTCTCAAGTATAAAGATATTTTTTTGAGTAAAAAGAGAATTTCCCTCAAAAACGAGCAAAAATAATTAGAGAAAAAAGAAAGGGAATAAAAAATCCTGCAAAACGCTTGACATATTTTAGAAACATGATAAAATAATAGTCGTAGGGCGAATAAAATCGCTTTCAAACAAGAACAAAATTTTATAAGGAGATTTTTGCAAATGAACAATCAGGATATTGCAAAAAAAGTCATCGAAGCCCTTGGTGGACGTGAAAATGTCAACAGTGTAGCCCACTGTGCGACTCGTCTACGTGTCATGGTCAAAGATGAAGGGAAAATCAATAAGGAAGTGATTGAGAACTTGGATAAAGTTCAAGGAGCTTTCTTTAACTCAGGCCAATACCAAATCATCTTTGGTACTGGTACAGTAAACAAGATGTACGACGAAGTGGTTGCACTCGGTTTGCCAACATCTTCTAAAGAAGACATGAAAGCAGAAGCTGCTAAACAAGGAAACTGGTTCCAACGTGCTATCCGTACTTTCGGTGACGTCTTTGTACCAATCATTCCAGTTATCGTAGCGACAGGTCTCTTCATGGGTCTTCGTGGTCTCTTGAACGCTCTTGGAATCACACTTCCAGAAGATGTTACCATTTACAGCCAAATCCTCACAGATACAGCCTTCATCATCTTGCCAGGTTTGGTTGTATGGTCAACCTTCCGCGTATTCGGTGGTAACCCAGCCGTTGGTATCGTCCTTGGTATGATGCTCGTATCTGACTCACTTCCAAATGCCTGGGCTGTTGCTTCTGGTGGTGAAGTAACTGCAATGCAGTTCTTCGGATTTATCCCAGTTGTAGGTTTGCAAGGTTCAGTTCTTCCAGCCTTCATCATCGGGGTTGTCGGAGCTAAATTTGAAAAAGCTGTTCGTAAAGTTGTTCCAGATGTACTTGACCTCTTGGTAACACCGTTCGTAACACTCCTTGTAATGTCAATCCTTGGATTGTTTGTTATCGGACCAGTCTTCCACGTTGTTGAAAGTTACATCCTCATTGGAACAAAAGCTATTCTTAACTTGCCATTCGGACTTGGTGGTTTCTTGATTGGTGGAGTTCACCAATTAATCGTCGTATCAGGTGTTCATCACATCTTCAACTTGCTTGAAGTTCAATTGCTTGCTGCTGACCATGCTAACCCATTCAACGCCATCATCACTGCAGCGATGACAGCTCAAGGGGCTGCGACAGTAGCCGTTGGTGTGAAAACTAAAAATCCTAAACTTAAAACACTTGCTTTCCCAGCTGCTCTTTCTGCCTTCCTAGGTATTACTGAGCCTGCTATCTTCGGGGTTAACTTGCGTTTCCGTAAACCATTCTTCCTTTCATTGATTGCTGGTGCAATCGGTGGTGGATTGGCATCTATCCTTGGACTTGCTGGTACTGGTAATGGTATCACAGTCATCCCTGGTACAATGCTTTACATTGGTAACGGACAACTTCTACAATACCTTCTTATGGTAGCTGTATCATTTGTACTTGGTTTTGCTCTTACTTACATGTTTGGTTACGAAGATGAAGTAGAAGAAGTTTCAGGAGCAATTTCTGAAGCTGAAACTGACCGTTTAACAGAAGAAGCAGTAACTGGTACTGTGGTTTCACCTAGCGAAGGTGTTATCCAAACACCAATCGTTGGTGACGTTGTTGCTCTTTCAAATGTGAATGACCCAGTATTCTCAAGTGGAGCTATGGGACAAGGTATCGCCGTGAAACCTAGCCAAGATGTTGTTTATGCACCAGCTGATGCTGAAGTAACAATCGTCTTCCCAACTGGCCATGCTTATGGATTGAGAACAGCTAACGGTGCTGAAATCTTAATTCACGTTGGTATCGACACTGTTTCAATGAACGGTGAAGGCTTCAACCATAAAGTTGCCCAAGGTGACAAGGTTAAAGCTGGAGATGTTCTTGGAACATTTGACTCAGCTAAGATTGCTGCTGCAGGTCTTGATAACACAACTATGGTTATCGTAACAAACACTGCAGACTTTGCTTCAGTAAATCCAGTTGCTTCTGGATCAGTTGCTAAGGGTGACGCAATCATCGAAGTTAAAGCTTAATAAAACAAAAAAACGAACAAATGTCATGTTTGTTCGTTTTTGCTTGAATGGTAAAATTTACAGAGGAAAATCTAAAATATTGAGCAATTTTCAGTCTGGAAATATGCTATAATAAAGAAAATAAATACAAGAGGTTAATCATGACAAAACTATACGGAAGCTTGGAAGCGGGCGGTACAAAATTTGTCTGTGCTGTCGGAGATGAAAACTATAACGTTGTAGAAAAGGTACAATTTCCTACAACAACACCTATTGAAACAATCGATAAAACCATCGAGTTCTTCTCAAAATTTGACAATCTTGCAGGACTTGCCATTGGTTCATTTGGTCCAATCGATATCGATAAAAACTCAAAAACTTATGGATTTATCACAACAACTCCAAAACCTAACTGGGGAAATGTCGACTTGCTTGGTGCTCTTCGTCGCGCTCTAAACGTGCCTATGTATTTTACGACAGACGTAAACAGTTCTGCATACGGTGAAGTGGTTGCTCGTAATAATGCCGGCGGTCGTATCGAAAACTTGGTTTATTACACAATCGGTACAGGTATCGGTGCAGGTGTTATCCAACGTGGCGAGTTTATTGGCGGTGTTGGTCACCCTGAGATGGGTCATTATTATGTGGCTAGACACCCAATGGATATTGAAAAAGAATTTAATGGTGTTTGTCCTTTCCATAATGGATGTTTGGAAGGTTATGCAGCTGGTCCAAGTTTGGAAGCTCGTACAGGTGTTCGTGGGGAAAACATTGAACTCAACAACTCTGTTTGGGATGTTCAAGCCTACTACATTGCTCAAGCCGCAGTGAATGCGACTGTAACTTTCCGTCCAGATGTCATCGTCTTTGGTGGTGGGGTTATGGCTCAACAACATATGCTTGACCGCGTACGTGAGAAATTCACAGCCCTACTCAATGGCTACCTACCAGTTCCAGATGTACGTGACTATATCGTGACTCCAGCTGTTGCTGGCAATGGTTCTGCCACACTTGGGAACTTTGTCCTCGCTAAGAGTGTCGCAAAATAAAACAAAGAAAATATCCGCTTGGGCAACCAAACGGATATTTTGTTTGAAGGCAATTTTTTGAGCCTTTCCTTAAGTGATGACGGACGGTAGCGACTTTCTTCGAAATTCCATACCTAAACTTTGAGCCCAATGTCTCAAAGTTTCCCAAGACCTGAAACCATTAGATTTCAGGTGTTTTTATCACGGCGGAAAGGCTAGGTAAGTCCTCGATTCACTATCGAAAAATAGGCATGATTTCCATACCAAAGTATATTTAGTATCAGGCTATATTCTATCCTCAAAACATCTGCCAGAAGAAATCAATAATATAAGTCAAACCATAAGTATAAACCACTAGGGTAAAGGGCTTGGTCAAAACGATGATAATCATATAGCGCTTGAAGGTCATCTTGGTGAGGGCAGCCAGCATACAGAGAAAGTCAGCCGGGCTAACTGGCCAGATCATCATAAAGATAAAGAACCGCTCGAAACGATTGCCCTTATCTAGCCAACCGATATACTTGTCATAGGTGCGCTTGCTAACGACCGACTGAACAAAGGCAGCTCCGTAGAGGCGCACAAGGTAAAAGATAATGGCACAGCCAATCACGATGCCGATATAGTTATAGATAGTCCCGATGATGTGGCCGTAAATAAAGACCCCAGCCACTGAGGTCAAAGCTCCCGGAATGATCGGTACAACGGTTTGTAGAATCTGTAAAAAGATAAAGAGTGGTGGCCCCCAGACTCCAGCTTGCTGGATAAAGGCTGATAGGGTTTCCTTTGACTGTAACACTCCTGCCTGATAGGCCCAAATACAGAAAATCAAGGTACCGACTCCCCCGACGATAGATGAGATATTGATGACTTGCTGTAGAAGGGGAGAAACAGCTTTCATTTGCTTATCCTGTGACATGTAAACTCCTCATAGATAGTATGATTCTACTATACCATATTTTATGGAGAAAAACTATCTGGATTATCTGACTGGAGAAATAAGTGTGGTAAAATGAGAATAAGAAAATGACGGTATAGAATGAGGGGTATCATGTTAGGTTTAAACTTTAAAGGAAGCTGGCGCCAATATCAAAAACAGGTCTTGGATTGTTTTCAGGACTATCAAGCAGACGGTCATGTTCATCTAGTGGCCGCTCCAGGGTCTGGAAAGACAACCATTGGTATCGAGCTAATCGCTCGTTTTGGCAACCCAGCCCTCATCTTAGTTCCGACTGTCACCATTCGCGAACAATGGGTAGATAGGATCCAAACTGCTTTTCTAGAGGATGGTCAGAGGCTTTCAGACCTCGTTTCCCAAAACTTAAAGGAGATGAAGGCATTAACAATTGTGACCTATCAGGCTTTTCATAGTGCCATGAACCAACTGCAATCACAAGAAGATGGAGAAGCAGAGGATTTTGTGGGGTTTGATTTGTTTGCAAGCCTAAGAGCTCAGAAAGTTGCGACTCTTTGTTTGGACGAGTGCCACCACCTGCGCAATGAATGGTGGAAAAGTCTGGAAGTCTTTCGCAAGCAGTATGGACCGCTGAAACTCATCTCCCTGACAGCGACACCACCTTATGACAGTGAGCCTGAACTCTGGGAACGCTATATCCGTATGTGTGGGGAGATCGATCAAGAAATCACGGTACCTGAACTAGTCAAGGAAGACACTCTTTGCCCTCATCAGGATTTTGTCTATATGTGTTCACCAACAGCTGAAGAGTCGGAACGTCTCAAACAGTTTGAGGAGACTAAGTGGGACTATATTCATCACCTTATAGTCGATCCTGATTTTCAAACATTTGTAGCAGGGTCTAAGGTCCTCAAAGGGGATATATCATCTGATTTGCTCTTAGAAGATCCCAAGTACTTGTCAGCTATGTTGATTTATATGCATTCTCAGGGGTTAACGATTCCTTCCTCTTTGCAAAATTTACTGGGAACCCAGAAGCTTCCAGCATTGACCTCCTACTGGTTGGAGACGCTGTTGCAGAGCATACTCTATCTGACACCAGATTGGTATGAGGATCCAGATGGATATAAGAAAAAGTTAGAGGCTGACTTGAAGGCGCGTGGGTTGGTGGAAAAACGTCAGGTTTATCTAGTTAAGTCCAAGGCTTCTGACCAGCTTTTAACCCAATCTCTGGGGAAGTTGTCTGCCATTGCCGATATCTTCTTGACAGAGTATGAGAGTCTAGGTCAGGAACTGAGACAGTTAGTACTAGCTGACTATATTCGCAAGGATTTTGCCACCTATCTGGGAGATAATCAAGCAACCATTTCTCAGTTGGGGGTTCTCCCTTATTTTGAAAGCATTCGTCGAAAAGCTCAGGAGCAAGAGATAACTGTGTCTTTGGCTGTCTTGTCAGGTAGTGTCGTTATTTTGCCTACCGATGTGGCAGCAGAGTTGAAGGAACTCTTGCCTCAGGTTCCTCTTAGTTTCTCATCTATTGGTCACTTGGATCCAAAAGATTATGTGCAGGTTGGTTTTCCGAGCTCAGCTAAGGGAATCGTAGCGGCAGTGACGGAGCTTTTTCAACGAGGCCGGATTCAAGTCCTAGTCGGAACTAAATCTCTCCTTGGAGAGGGTTGGGATGCTCCTTGTGTTAATTCCCTAATCCTCGGAAGCTTTGTGGGGAGCTTTATGCTGAGTAACCAGATGCGAGGGCGTGCCATTCGTATCTGGTCGGGACATCCAGAAAAGACCAGCAACATCTGGCATCTGGTAGCCGTTCAAGCGCAAGCACTTATCACTCTTCCTGGTGAGGAGCCTAGACCAGAGAGCAATCAGGATCTGCAAACCTTGTCGCGACGGATGGAGCATTTTCTTGGATTGGCCTATAATCAGGAGAGTATTGAGACTGGTTTGGATCGTTTGGATTTTCCAAAGCCCCCTTTTAAGAAAAAGCAAATTAGTGAGTACAATGAGCGAGTTAAGAGTCTCTCCAAGGATCGAGCAGGCTTGAGACAAAAATGGCAGGATGCTCTTGTTGTAGCGGATCAGTTCGAGATAGTTACAGAAGTCGCAACTCAAAAACAGAAAATTCCAGTCATGCTCTTGCTTGATGCATTAAAATGGGTTCGCATGTCATTGCTCTTGTTGGCAGTGGATTTGTTGGTTTTGCTATTTAGACTGAGACTGATCGGTGTTTGGTGGCTTACAGCAGCCTGTCTCCTCTTTTTGGCCTTTGCATCTTGGCGCTACCTCTGCTATAAGAGTCCCTATAAACGTTTGCAATCTCTGGGTGAGCAGATCCGAAAGGCTCTGCTAGATTCGGGGCATCTAACGGATGACCAATCCCGTGTTCAGGTAGAGGAGGACAAGGAAAACTATATGGTCTTTGCCTATCTCAAGGGAGGAAGCATGAGGGACAAGGAGCTGTTTGCGCAGACTGTGGGAGAGTTCTTTGCTCCAGTGGATAACCAGCGCTATCTCTTGAAGGCAGAGAAAGTCCGACAAGGTCAGTCACCTTACTATGTCGTGCCTAGTCTTTTTGACAAGCGCAAGGAAGAAGCACAGAAATTCCTCGACTTTCTGACGCCGACTATCGGACGCTATCATCTCGTCTACACACGAACAGAGACCGGAAGGAAAATCCTTCTAGAAGCTCGTATCCAAGCTCTCTCTAACAAAAACGACCGTATCTTGACTAAGAAGAAGGTTAAAAGTCAGTTGGAGTAGGGGAGGTAAAATATACCCCTCTAGAAAATAAAAAAGCAAAGGGAGAAAATATGGCAGATACAATTTTAATTTTAGGTAATGGCTTTGATATTGCAATGGGGCGAAAAACAAAGTATACAGATTTTATTGACTTTGAAAAACAATTATTCTCTAATCCAAATGAGGACTTACTGGAGTTCCTAAAAGTTAAAAATATAAGGATTGAGAAATACAAGGATAATTTATATTTAAAATTTATCAATGAGAATAAAGCTACTCTGGGAGATAATTGGTCTAATCTTGAAATAATGATTTCGCAACTTGCAGATGCAATAATGTATTTCAAAGAAAATAATGATTTAATATTCAAAGTTACTATTACAGGACAAACTGGGTTACTGGATGAGAAATTATCAAAAGAAAAAAATTATAGGTCAAAATTATATATTTCAGATTTGTTTTTTTTACTCTTTCATAAAAAAGTCTGGGGTTCTTTAGAAAGAGAAGTTGCAATGGAAAAGTTGAATAATGAATTTATCAATCAACTTGATCTATTGATTGAATTGTTAGAAATATATTTATCTTATAGAGACTTTCTTGATTTTAAAGTTATCGAGATAAAATCCAAGCCAACAGCTCTAGATGCAATATCAGATTTGTCAAATTCCTCTGTCCTAAACTTTAATTATACAAACACTTCACGATATTTATTTGGAACTTCTGAGAAGAGAACTCATTTCATACATGGGCGAATTGACTTAATTAGAACCTTCAGTCGAATTAATACGATGGTTTTTGGAATTGAGGATAAAGAAAATGATGTTAACAGTGATTTAATTCCCTACCAGAAGTATTATCAAAGAGTAGTAAAAGAAACGGGAAATGATTTTGAAAAATTTTTTAAACGAACTTTCTATGATATAGATGACGAATTCGGAAGTCAACTTCCAAATTCAAAGAATATCATTGTTTTTGGACACTCGGTTGACCCTTTGGATAAAGAAATATTTCAAAAATGTTTTGCATTAGCAGAAAATGGAAAGTATGATTATAGATTTATTTTCACTTATTTTAATGATTTAGCTAAACGTTCAATTATTAAGAATCTCGCAATCATCCTTGGGAAGGAAAAACTGATAGAATTAACAGGTAAACAGAATGTTGTATTTATAAAGAGTGATGATAAGGATAGTATGAAAGAAGTACTACTGCCTTAATAAAATCAAAAAAATAATTGAAATCATAGAGTACAATTATAAAATCATATTTTAAAAATAGTTTATACCCCACTCGCTCTAGTCAGGTCGAGTGGTTTTTCTTGAAATATGATAAAATAGAAAAGATAATACATTAATTAAGGAAAGTAAAAATGGCAAGTAAAGAAAATGCAGAACGCAAGGAGCTGCATCGTAAAATTTGGGCGATTGCAGACGATGTGCGTGGAGCTGTAGATGGTTGGGATTTTAAGCAATATATCCTAGGAATTCTGTTCTATCGTTTTATTTCAGAGCATATGGCAGACTATTTTGACCGTGCTGAGCATGAGGCTGGGGATTTAGAATTCCGTTATGCTGACTTAAGTGATCAAGAAGCTGAGCAAGATTTCAAACCAGGGACAGTTGAGGATAAGGGGTTCTTTATCCTTCCAAGTCAATTATTTGAAAATGTCGTCAAGAACGCCTCGCAAAATGAAAATCTAAACGAAGAATTGGCCAATATTTTCCAAGATATTGAGAAGTCAGCGATTGGCTTCAAATCAGAAGATGATATCAAAGGTTTGTTTGATAACTTGGATACCCGAAGCAACATCCTTGGTGGAACTGTTCCAGAAAAAAATAAACGCCTTTCTGACATTCTTAATGGTATCAATAGCATTAACTTTGGAAACTTTGAGGAAAATGACATTGATGCCTTTGGAGATGCCTATGAGTTCTTGATTTCCAACTATGCCAGTAATGCAGGGAAAAGTGGTGGTGAATTTTTTACACCTCAGACAGTCTCTAAACTATTGGCTCGGCTAGTGATGGTTGGAAAAGATAAGATTAACAAGGTCTATGACCCGACATGTGGTTCAGGCTCTCTCCTTCTTCAAATGAAAAAACAATACGAAGATCATATCCTAGAGGATGGTTTCTTTGGTCAGGAAATCAATATGACCAACTATAACTTGGCTCGTATGAATATGTTCTTGCACAATATCAACTACAATAACTTTGATATTAAGCGAGGAGATACCCTCTTAAATCCTCAGCATCTGGAAGAAAAGCCATTTGATGCTATCGTTTCTAACCCTCCGTATTCTGTTAAATGGGTGGGAGATGGAGATCCAACTCTGATAAACGATGACCGTTTTGCGCCAGCTGGTAAGTTAGCTCCTAAGTCAAAAGCTGACTTTGCCTTTATCATGCATAGTCTCAACCACTTGTCTAATAAAGGTCGAGCAGCCATTGTTTGTTTCCCAGGCATTTTCTATCGTGGTGGTGCTGAAAAGACCATTCGTCAGTATCTAGTAGATAATAATTTTGTTGAAGCAGTCATTGCCCTTCCAGATAATCTCTTCTTTGGGACTTCTATCGCAACTACGATTTTGGTTCTAGCGAAAAATAAGCTTGAAAATAAAACCCTCTTTATTGATGCGAGTAAAGAATTCAAAAAAGAGACCAATAACAATGTCTTGACGGATAGCAATATAGAGCACATAGTTGAATTGTTCTCTAATTATCAAAATGTTGACTATAAAGCAACTCTTGTTGATAATGAGGTGATTGGTTCAGAGCAGGATTATAATCTATCTGTCTCAACCTATGTCGAACAAGAAGATACCCGTGAGAAGATTGATATTGATGTGCTTAATAAAGAAATCGCTGAGACTGTTACTAAGATTGACCACTTGCGTGCAGAGATAGATAGAATTGTAGAGGAATTGAGCCATGGCAAATGATGTGATTCTTTACAGAACAGATGATGGTCAGTCCGCTATTGAGCTTCATCTGGATAATGGAACGGTCTGGCTGACCCAACAAGAACTAGCTGAGCTCTTTCAGACTTCCAAGCAAAATATTAGTAAACATATCAAGGCTATCTTTGAAGATGGTGAACTGGATGAAGCAGTGGTTGTCAACTATCAGTTGACAACCACTCGTCACGGTGCAATGGCTGGTAAAACTCAGTCAAAAAAAGTCGCCTACTATAATCTTGATATGATTTTGGCGATTGGTTATCGAGTGCGTTCCCCTCGTGGCATTCAGTTCAGACACTATGCTTCGACAGTCTTGAAAGAGTATCTGATCAAGGGCTTCGCTATGGATGATGAGCGCTTGAAAAATTTGGGTGGGGGCTCTTACTTTAAAGAACTTCTTGAAAGAATTCGAGACATTCGCTCGAGTGAAAAAGTCTTTTACCGTCAGGTCTTGGATCTCTTTGCTACATCAAGTGACTACAATGCAAACTCTCCAGAGGCAAAGAAATTCTTTGCGACGGTGCAAAACAAGATGCATTATGCCATTCATCACAATACTGCCAGTGAACTCATTTATAACCGTGTTGATAGTGAAAAGGAATTTATGGGCTTGACCACTTTTAAGGGAGACCTTCCCACTTTATCTGAAGCAAAGGTTGCCAAGAACTATCTGACAGAAAAGGAACTCCGTGGGCTTAATCAGCTTGTATCAGGATATCTAGACTTTGCTGAAAGACAGGCAGAGCGAGAAGAAGTCATGACCATGGCTGACTGGGTGGCTCACGTAGATCGTATCCTTCAGGCTACGGGGGAAGACTTGCTAGCTAACAGTGGTTCCATCTCTCGTGAACAGATGAAGCAAAAGGTAGATAAGGAATATAAGAGCTACCAAGCCAAGACCCTCAGTCAAGTTGAAAAAGATTACCTCAAGGAAATCAAAAGCATTGAAAATCTAGCCAAGGAAGGAGGTAACTAATGAACATCCTAGAAGAAATCCAAAACTGTTCTGTTGAGTGGAAAGAGTTGGGGGAAGTGTGTTCTGTTAAGAAAGGTAAGCAACTAAATAAAAATTTATTGATAGAAGATGGATTATATCCTGCGTATAATGGTGGACAAACTTATTCAGGAAGAACTAATGATTACAACGTGGAAGCTAATACAATCATTGTAAGTCAAGGTGGAGCTTCTGCAGGTTTTGTTAATTTTGTCGATACCAAATTTTGGGCTAATGCGCATTGTTATTATATACTTCCTGATGAGACTCGAGTGAATAATAGATTTGTATATCATTTTGTAAAAATGAATCAGAAATATCTTATGGATTTTCAACATGGAGCGGGGATACCCGCGTTAAAAGCTGACAAATTGTCCAAACTATTACTCCCCATCCCTCCTCTAGAAATTCAAGAAAAAATAGTGCAAATACTTGACAAAATGACTGATTATGTTACAGAATTGACCTCAGAATTGACCTCAGAATTGACCTCACGTAAAAAGCAATATTCTTTTTATCGAGATAAGCTTTTATCATTTGAAGATGAGGTATATCAGGTTGAGTGGAAGACACTTGATGCAGTTTCTGAACAAACAAATAATATTTTTTGGAATAAAATTGGAGATGATGAATTATTTAAATATATAGATTTATCGTCAGTAGATAGAGTTACTAATAAGATTATTGAAACTACAGCAATAACTAAATCGACTGCTCCAAGTCGGGCCCAAAGAATTGTAAAGTCTGATGATATTATCTTAGGAACAACAAGACCAACTTTGAAACGTTTTACGAAAATAACTGATGATTACAATAACCAGATTTGTAGTACAGGGTTCTATATTTTTAGAACAAATGGTGAGGTCTTACCTAACTACGTATATCATATATTTTCATCAAGTGATTTTTATAAATATTTGGAGGAAAATCAGAGTGGGGTAAGTTATCCAGCAATTTCTGATACTTTGGTAAAGAAGTATAAAATTCCAGTTCCCTCTCTCGAAATTCAATCTCGTATAGTTCAAGTTCTGGACAACTTTGATACGGTTTGTAATGACCTCAACATCGGACTTCCCAAGGAGATTGAACTACGCCAAAAACAGTACGAATATTTTAGAGAAAAACTCTTGACATTCATCGCCGAAGGCGAGTACACTGAGAGTAGAGTAGAGTAGAGGAGTGGGACAATTCCGCTCTTATCAAGCTTTTACAGTGGGTATTTGGCCCAATTCGGGTGGAGTTGGGAAGCATTTGTGAATTTGTAAGAGGAAATGGACTTCAGAAGAAAGATTTTACAGAAATCGGGAAATCTGTTATCCACTACGGACAAATTTACACTAAATATGACTTTACAGTCACTGAAACTCTTTCCAAAACTAGTGAAATAGTGTTCGAAAAGCTAAAAAAAGCCTATCCTAATGATTTAGTAATGGCAATAACATCTGAAAATGTTGAAGATGTTGGGAAAGCAATTGTTTGGGAAGGGAAAGAAGAGATTGGAATTTCTGGGGATAGTTATATAATTCGAACAAATCAAAATTCACGATATCTAAATTATTGGTTTAGGTCGATTTCTTTTCAATCTCAAAAAGAAAGAAAAGTAACTGGAACAAAAGTTATTCGTATCAATTCGAAGGATATGGAACAATTTAAAATTGTTCTTCCACCTCTCACTGAACAAAAAAGAATTGTCTCCATTCTTGACAATTTCAACACCTTAACCAACTCTCTTTCTGAAGGTCTTCCAAAAGAAATCGAACTAAGACAGAAACAGTATGAATATTGGAGAAATCGATTACTCAATTTTAATGAATAAGGAAAAGTGAATCATGGCGAATGATAAAGTATTTGATACATTGGAAGATGTTGCAGAGGAATTGATCTCAAGTGATAAGAAGGTGCATTTAATTTATGCTTTTAATGCTACAGGGAAAACAAGGCTATCTACAATTTTAAAGGATAAATTAAATATCTCGGAAAATAATGAAGAGTCAAAAGTTAAGAAAATACTTTATTTTAACGCTTTTACAGAAGATCTTTTTACTTGGGAAAATGATTTAGAAAATGATGAAGATCGTTACCTCAAATATGATAAACGTACCTATTTTGGTAACTTTTTGGAGAATCAGCAACAATTTAATCAGGTTATTATAACTTTTCAGAAATTTGTCGGTGATTTAATAGTTCCTATTTTTGAGGATATTGAAGAACAGGCTGTTGATGATTTGGTATTCCAATTATTGATATTATTGGTGGTCAGCGTATACCAAGATTAGAGAGTAACTTCAAAAGCATTCGTTTTACAGTAGATGATGAAACGATCAAAATTTCTAGGGGTGAGGAGAGGATATTTGTTTGGTCTATATTCCTAACTCTTTTGGAACTTATTATTGAAGAGTTAAGCGATTCAGATATTGACTCTGATTTTCAGGACTTTAAGTATATTTATATTGACGATCCAATTTCGTCGTTAGATGATAACAATACTATTGATTCCGCTATTTTTTTAAAGGAAATTATTGCCAAATCTAAACGCACTGATTTAAAGTTTATTATTTCTTCTCACCAACCACTTTTTTATAATGTTTTGTACAATGAAATACGATTTGACAGAAAAATACCAAATAAAAAAAAGTCCTTTTATGTTATGAAAAAAGAAGTTGATAAGGAAGATAAAGTCGGATATATTTTAACTGACATTGAGAGAGATTCTCCCTTCGGATATCATCTAAGGGTAAGAGAAGAATTACGTAGAGCTGTAGACAGTGGACGAGTAGAAAAATTTCATTATGCTTTGTTAAGAAATCTATTAGAGAAAACAGCTACCTTCTTAGGTTATAGTAGATGGGAAGAAGTTTTATTAGGGTTAGAAGTGGCTGGTGATGAGATTACTCCAGAAAATATAGAGTTATATGCTCAAAGGATTGATTTATTCACACATAATCGTCAATCAGATTTGGAGTTTAGAGAATTGCAAGAACGAGAAAAAAATACCTTAATAGAATTATTCAATAGCTTTGAGAAAAATTATAAATTTAACCCAAAAGAGGAAAATGAAAATGGTTGATTATTCAAAAGTACATGAAGTAATTGCGGAAACAAATGAAGGGATTCTCTTGGCTGAGTATCAACCAGAGTATCGCACAGATAGAGAATTTCAGTCTGAGGCTGATTTAGAAAATCAGTTAATTTCTGATTTGGTGAATTATCTTAACTACGAGCGACTAGATATCCATACACCTGAAGAGCTCTTAGCAAATGCCAAGGTTCAAATTGAAAAGCTCAATAAGGTGACCTTTACGGATGCAGAGTGGCAACGTTTTGTAGTTGAGTATCTGGACTGTCCCAATGAAGGGCTAGTTGAAAAAACACGAAAAATCCAAGAGAATCATATTTACGACTTTGTCTTTGATGATGGGCGGATTAAGAATATTTTCATCCTTGATAAGAAAAATATTCATAACAACAGTATGCAGGTTATCAACCAAGTGACCCAAGTGGGTAACCACACTAACCGTTATGATGTTACTATTTTAGTGAATGGTCTTCCGTTAGTTCAGATTGAATTGAAAAGACGTGGTGTTAGTCTTAAACAGGCTTTTGAACAAATCCATAGATATAGTAAGGAAAGCTTCAATAGCGAAAATTCTTTATACAAATACATTCAGATTTTTGTTATTTCCAATGGGACCTATACACGCTACTTTGCAAATACAACAGCTCAAAATAAAAATCATTATGAGTTCACCTGTGAGTGGGCAGACCGCAAAAATAAAACAATTCATGACCTAGAAGACTTTACTGTTACATTCTTGAGCAAGAGAGTCCTTTTGGAAGTTTTGACCAAGTATTGTGTTTTTGATGCTGACAACACCTTGCTCATCATGCGCCCTTATCAGATAGCTGCTACAGAGAGCATCTTGCGCAAGATTCATTCTTCCAATGAAATGAAGAATTTTGGCTCTATCAATGCTTGTGGCTATATCTGGCATACAACGGGGTCAGGAAAAACTTTGACCAGCTTTAAGACTGCACGCTTGGCAACAGAGTTGGACTACATTGACAAAGTGATTTTTGTAGTTGATAGAAAAGACCTAGACTATCAAACCATGAAGGAATATCAAAAATTCCAACCAAATTCAGTAAATGGTAGTAACAATACAAAAGAACTCCAACGTAATATTGAAGAAAATGATGGTAAAATCGTTGTTACCACCATTCAAAAGTTAAATAAATTTATAACAGCAAATCCAAATCATGAAATCTATAGTAAAAAATGTGTTTTGATTTTTGATGAGTGTCATCGATCCCAGTTTGGGAAGGCTCAAAAGCGTATTAAGAAGGCTTTTAAACAGTACGCCCTATTTGGGTTTACAGGGACACCAATTTTCCCAGAAAATAGTTTAACGGGAGAAACGACACAAGAAGTTTTTGGAGAACAACTTCATAACTACGTTATTACGGATGCTATTCGAGATAAAAAAGTATTGAAGTTCAAGGTTGACTATAACTATATCAAACCTGAAATCAATAAGTATAGAGAAGCAGAAAAAGCAGTTGGGCAAGAGCTTGATGAGAAGAAACTCAAAAAGATGGAGAAGGAACTCCTTTTGCATCCAGAGCGGATAGCGACCATCACAGAGTACCTGTTGAGAGTTTATAATGACAAGACGCATCGGAGTAAATATTACACTCATAAACAAAAGAAGATGCATGGTTTTAATGCTATGTTAGCAGTACAAAGCATTGAAGCTGCAAAACTATACTATGAAGAACTCCAGCAGCAACAGGCAACTCTACCAGAAGTTAAGCGTTTGAAGGTCGCTACTATCTTTAGCTTTGCGCCTAACGAAGAACAGTCAGCTTATGGAGAGATTCAAGATGAAGAGCTAGACCCTCAAGATACAGCCATGTCTCTTTCATCTAAAGAGTTTCTTTCTAAAGCAATCTATGACTATAATCAAATGTTCAAGACCAACTTTTCGACTAATGGGAAAGAGTTTCAAAATTATTATCGAGACCTTTCAAAACGAGTTAAGTCCAAGGAAGTGGATTTACTGATTGTAGTTGGTATGTTCTTGACGGGATTTGATGCTCCAACTATGAATACACTCTTTGTCGATAAAAATCTTCGTTATCATGGATTGATTCAGGCATTCTCGAGAACTAATCGAATTTTTAATGAGGTTAAACCTTTTGGCAATATCGTTTGTTTCCGTGATTTAGAAAAGGCCACACAAGAAGCCATAAAAACATTTGGTGATACTAATAAGCTTGATATCATCTTAGAAAAAAGCTTTAGTGAATACATGGATGGTTTTGTGGATCAGGTAACTGGTATTGAGGTCAAAGGATATACAGCAGTCTGTCAGGAAATTCTTGAGAAATTCCCGAATCCACAAGAAATTGAAACAGAGCATGATAAAAAAGAGTTTGTTAAGCTATTTGGTGAATTGCTGAAGCTTGATAATGTTCTCAGAAATTATGATGAATTCCAAGAGCTAGACAAGCCTATCTCAGAAGGTTATCTTCAAGATTTGAAGAGTGCTTATGTAGAAATTCGAGATGAATTCTTAAACCTTAAAAACTATGAAAAGAGTAAAGATTTAGAGGTTGACCTTTCAGATGTTGAATTTGAAATCGAACTCTTAAAAACAGATGAGATTAATCTGGATTATATCCTTGCATTGATTGTTGAGAAATCGAAGAACTCTGAATCTAAGGAAGATTTGAAAGAAGAAGTTAGTCGTGTGATTCGCTCAAGTATTGATATTCGTGCTAAAGAAGAGTTGGTTATCGGGTTTATCAATGACACCGATTTGCAAAAATTGAAAGACCATGATGGGATTATCAATGCTTTCTACGAATATGGCAAGGAGCGCAAAAAAATCGCGATTCAAGACCTAGCTGAGTCTGAGAAACTTGTAGCTGATTATCAATTATTCATAGATAAATCAATTCAACGAGGTTATGCCGAAAACAGTGGAACTGATTTGGATTCGATTATTCCACCAACTTCTCGTAGACAGGGAGCGCGTGAACGGAAAAAACAAGAAGTTCTACATAAGATTCAGTTGTTGGTAGAGACTTATTCAGGTATTTGATGATTTCTAAATCAAGGTTTATTAGAAAAATCAGGAGCTACAAAAAACACTATTTATTCGCTCATAATTCGCTCATTTTTAAGGTACAACTTTGTTTCCATATTTCCTGGAAACGGATAGAAAGCAAGGAGAAACATGGAACAAACTAATCAAAAATCCCAGTGCCAACAACTCTGGGCTAGAAACAAATACCTCGTTTTGAGCCATTCCAGCAATATTTACAATGAGATTCGCCAATACTTGAAGAATGAAGTGGTGGAGGTAAGTCATGTTCAAGAACTGATTGACCGTGCCTGCCAAATTCCTGAGCATAGAGGTCAGGTTTGCAATGCCTTTCAGCATATTTGGGGCTATTTCAAAAAGAAAGCGACAGATGTTGAATGCAAAGACTACATGCTCTTGCTGGATCGCTACCGCTTTGGTCAGGCTTCTAAGGAAGACTTAATCGCTAAGACGAGAGAGTTGCTGGATCGCTATCCCAATACCTATTTGCAACATTCGACTTTACTGAAAGGAGACTCTCATGAGACTTTGGCATGAGGCTTTGATTTCACAACTTCCCCGTCCTCAACTTTTGGGGCAACATCGAGAGTGCTGCGCCCTACGTGGCAATGGTTGGGGCAAAAAACATGCGACTGTGGACTATGTCTTTACTCACTCGCCCTATCGTCTCTATGCCTATCATCGCTTGATCATGGAGGAGATGGCTAATCGTGGCTATAATGTCAGTCCAGAGTGGCTGGACAAGAACTACCGTGGCAAGACCTGCTCTCCTTATCAAGACTTGCCTGAGGAAAACCTAGGTAATCCCGTCTATAGTGAGCATGATGCAGAATACTATGAGGAATGTCTGGCTAATCTCCGAGAGAAAGGCATTGAGCTGGAGTAAGAGTCAGGATTAGCTCCATATTATAACTCTTCTCGTAATTTTTTCGAATAATAAAGATGAGACCTTTAGAATGATTCTAAGGTCTTCTTTTTATGAGTATTAGGATTTACTTTTAATAACTTTTGAGTTATAATTAAATTAGAAAGAGGTTGCTTGGTGCATACGATTTACTTCTATAAGGACAAAAATGGAAATGAGCCAGTCTTAGATTATATGAGAGAATTGGCTTGTCAGAAAAGTAAGGATAGCCGCATCAAACTCAATAAACTAAACGACTATATCGAGTTGCTTAGTCAGCATGGTACGAGCGCTGGCCAACCCTATATCAAACATTTGGAAGATGAGATTTGGGAACTAAGACCTCTTAGGGATAGGATTTTATTTGTAGCATGGGTTGATGGGAGTTTTGTTCTTTTACATCATTTTGTTAAAAAGACTCAGAAAACTCCTAGGAGAGAAATTGAAAAAGCCAAGCGTGAACTGAAGGACATAAAAGAAAGAGGGTTAAGTGATGAAGAATAGTGCCATTGGAAGTAATTGGAAGGATGTCCGAACAGAACTCTTTATCAAGGAAGAAATTCTTGAAAGTGATATGCGAGTGGCTATCATGAGTGAATTGATCAAAGCTAGACATGAGCAAGGTATTAGTCAGAAAAAGCTAGAGGAACTCAGTGGAGTAAGCCAGCCTGTTATAGCTAGGATGGAGACAGGAAAGACTAGTCCTCAGTTGGATACGGTCTTAAAAGTCTTAGCCAGTTTAGGAAAGACACTAGCAGTCGTCCCACTTGAACAGGAAAAAAGTTGATTAAGCTGACCTATAGTCTATTCTAATAGCAAGTCATAGTCACTTATGAGAATCATCAATAGCTCGTTTGAGCATTCTAACTAAAATACAGCAATAAAACAAGCAATACAAAGGATTTGAGACACTGGTTTCAAGTCTTTTTCTTTTGTTTAAAACAGTGATATAGTTTCAAACTATATCAAAGCCTAATTATTTACAATTATACAGACAGTTTCTTTTCTGTTAAGATAGTTTCAACAACAAATTTTGGAGGACACATCATGTCAACTACGATCATCGGTTTCCCTCGTTTGGGTGAATTCCGCGAATTAAAATTTACAACTGAAAAATACTTTAGAAAAGAAATCTCAGAAGAAGAACTCTTGGCAGCAGCAAAAGACTTGCGCGCAAAACACTGGAACATTGTCAAAGAAAAAGGCATCACTGAAATCCCATCAAACGACTTTTCTCACTATGACAACTTCCTAGATGCAGCTTTCCTCTTCAACGTGGTGCCAGCTTCAGTTCAAAACTTGGACTTGTCTGATCTTGAGCGCTACTTTGCTTTGGGTCGTGGTTACCAAGGAGAAAAAGGGGACGTGCGTGCCCTTCCGATGAAGAAATGGTTTAACACCAACTACCACTACATCGTGCCTAAATTTGAAAAAGACACTCAAGTTAAATTGGCTGGTCACAAGATTTTTGATGAATTCCAAGAAGCCAAAGAACTTGGATTGAACACTCGTCCTGTTCTTGTAGGTCCATTCACTTTCCTTCAATTGTCAGACTTTGAAGAAGGTGTGAAAGCTGAAGACTTCGTAGACAGCTTAGTAGCTGCTTACCAAGAAGTTTTTGCAAAATTGTCTGAACTTGGTGCGACTCGCATCCAGTTGGACGAAGCGGCTCTTGTCAAAGATTTGACAGCTGAAGAAAAAGCTCTATTCTTGAACCTCTACAACAAGCTTTTGGCTGACAAGAAAGGTCTTGAAGTCTTGCTTCAAACTTACTTTGGTGACGTCCGTGACGTCTACACTGACCTTGTGAACTTGCCAGTAGATGCCATTGGTTTGGACTTCGTTGAAGGTAAGAAAACTCTTGAACTCGTTAAAGGCGGTTTCCCAGCTGACAAGACTCTTTATGCAGGTATTGTCAATGGTAAGAACATCTGGCGTAACAACTACGAAAAGAGCTTGGCTGTTCTTGAGCAAATTCCAGCTGAAAACATTGTCTTGACAAGCTCATGCTCACTTCTTCATGTGCCATTTACAACTGCTAACGAAGAATTTGAACCAGCTATCTTGAACCACTTTGCTTTTGCAGTTGAAAAATTGGATGAGATCCGTGACTTGGATGCTATCCGCAACGGTCAAGGTGCAGAGGCTCTTGCAGCTAACAAAGAACTCTTTGCGACTGAACGTGTTGGTGATAATGCGGAACTTCGTGCTCGTATCGCAGGATTGAAAGATGCAGACTACACTCGTTTGCCAGCCTTTGCAGAGCGTGAAGCTATCCAAGAAGAAGCCTTTAAACTTCCAGCTCTTCCAACAACAACCATCGGTTCATTCCCTCAAACAAAAGAAGTCCGTGCTAAACGTTTGGCCTTCCGTAAGGGTGAATTATCACAAGAAGAATACGATGCCTTCCTTGCTGAAACCATCGACGAATGGATCAAATGGCAAGAAGAAGTTGGATTTGACGTGCTTGTACACGGTGAGTTCGAGCGTAACGACATGGTTGAGTACTTCGGTCAAAACTTGTCCGGTTACCTCTTCTCTAAGAATGGTTGGGTACAATCATACGGTATGCGTGGGGTGAAACCACCAATCATCTGGGGTGATGTCACTCGTCTTAACCCAATTACTGTCAAATGGTCTAGCTATGCTCAAAGCCGTACTGACAAACCTGTTAAGGGTATGTTGACTGGACCTGTTACCATCCTTAACTGGTCATTCCCACGTGAAGACATTTCTATCAAGGACTCAACTCTTCAAATCGCTCTTGCTATCAAGGATGAAGTTCTTGACCTTGAAGCTGCAGGTGTGAAAATCATCCAAATCGACGAAGCTGCTCTTCGTGAGAAATTGCCACTCCGTCATAGCGACTGGTATGAAGACTACCTTGACTGGGCTATTCCAGCCTTCCGCTTGGTACACTCTACAGTTGCACCAGATACTCAAATCCACACTCACATGTGTTACTCAGAATTTACAGATATCATCCCAGCTATCGACAACATGGATGCGGACGTTATTTCCTTTGAAGCAAGCCGTTCAAACCTTGAAATCTTGGACGAACTCAAAGCGAAAAACTTCCAAACAGAAGTGGGACCTGGGGTTTACGATATCCACTCTCCTCGTGTGCCTAATGAAGGCGAAATCGACCACACGATCGATGCTATTCTTGCCAAAGTACCAAGCAAGAAAGTTTGGATCAACCCTGACTGTGGTTTGAAAACACGCGGTATTCCAGAAACAAAAGAAAGCTTGATCCGCCTTGTAGAAGCAGCTAAAGCTGCGCGTGAGAAATTGTAAGAACCCATTTCTCCCTACACGGTTGATCAGTAAGAAATCAACTAGAAAAGGTTAATATATATGTCACGCCAAACACCGTCACTTTCATTTGAAGTGTTCCCTCCAAACCCAGCTGTGGGTAATGATAAAATTATTTCAGCTTTGCAGGATATGCGGGAGCTAACACCGCACTTTATCAGTGTGACTGCCAGCAATAATAAATTTAATATCAAGGAAACAACGGTTCGTTTGGCTGACTTTATCCAGAATGACTTGGCGATTCCAACCATTGCCCACTTGCCAGCCATCTATCTGACTAAGGACAAGGTTGCTGAAACAATTGCAGACTTGGATAAGGTTGGGGTACAGAAAATCTTGGCCTTGCGTGGGGATATTATCCCTGATGTGGAACCACAAAAGGATTTCCGCTACGCAACGGATTTGATCGAGTTCATCAAGGAACAAGCTCCTCACTTTGATATTATTGGCGCTTGCTACCCAGAGGGGCACCCTGACTCGCCAAACCAAATCTCAGATATTCAAAATCTCAAGAAGAAAGTGGATGCAGGCTGTTCCAGCCTCGTAACGCAGCTTTTCTTTGACAATGAGCGTTTCTACGATTTCCAAGACAAGTGTACCTTGGCAGGGATTAATGTTCCCATTCATGCAGGGATCATGCCCATTCTGAACCGTAATCAAGCGCTTCGTCTCTTGAAGACTTGTGAGAATATCCATCTTCCACGTAAATTTAAGGCCATCTTAGACAAGTATGAGCATGACCCTGAGTCGCTCAGAGCAGCAGGACTTGCCTATGCAGTGGATCAAATCGTGGACTTGGTAACTCAGGATGTCGCAGGTGTGCATCTCTACACCATGAACAATGCTGAAACAGCAAAATACATCCACCAAGCAACCCATGCCTTGTTTAACCATCAGTCTTTAGGATAATAAAAAGCAAACCATTCTTCTCAGGTGAGGGGAATGGTTCCTTTTTAATAGAAAAGCCCGCACTTTTTAAGAAAAATATGATAAAATAGACTCTGTACGTACTTGATACAAAGATGAGGGTATAAACATATTCTTAGCTATTCAAATCTGCTATGCTATAAAAGATACAAATGCTAAAGAATAATATTTTTAAACTTTTCAAGGTATTTAGGTAGTTGAACACGGGCTAAATCCCTAGTGAAAAAGATAGATTTCCTGGTGTGCATCGCACACTGCGTCAATTTATGCTATCATGAGTAATTGAACTCGGCCGAAAAGCTGTGTAAAAAAGATAAACTGTCTTGTCTTCATCGAAGACTTCGCCAGTTTCCTATTTTTACTTTGCTTTTTGCGACCTTAGTATCTTGATCTTTGTAGGCAAGGCGTATAATTTCATCAATCCAAAGGGGATTAAAATGACAAAACAAGTGTTTCAAACGACTTTTGCGGGTCGTGAGTTAATCGTAGAGACTGGTCAGGTTGCTAAGCAAGCAAATGGTGCAGTTGTCGTGCGTTACGGTGAGTCAACTGTCTTGACTGCGGCCGTTATGTCTAAGAAGATGGCAACTGGGGATTTTTTCCCACTTCAAGTCAACTATGAAGAAAAAATGTATGCGGCTGGGAAGTTTCCTGGTGGCTTTATGAAACGTGAAGGACGTCCTTCAACAGATGCGACTTTGACAGCGCGTTTGATTGACCGTCCAATCCGTCCTATGTTTGCGGAAGGTTTCCGTAACGAAGTGCAAGTGATCAACACCGTGCTTTCTTATGATGAAAATGCCTCTGCACCAATGGCGGCTATGTTTGGTTCATCTTTAGCGCTTTCTATTTCAGATATTCCGTTTGACGGACCAATTGCTGGGGTACAAGTGGGCTATGTAGATGGCCAAATCATCATCAACCCTAGTCAAGAACAAGCAGAGCAATCGCTTCTTGAATTGACAGTAGCTGGAACCAAACACGCTATCAACATGGTTGAGTCTGGTGCCAAAGAATTGTCAGAAGAAATCATGTTGGAAGCTCTTCTTAAAGGGCATGAAGCTGTTAAAGAATTGATTGCCTTCCAAGAAGAAATCGTTTCTGCTGTTGGTAAGGAAAAAGCAGAAGTGGAATTGCTTCATGTAGACGCTGACTTGCAGGCTGAAATCATCGCAGCCTACAACAGCGACCTCCAAAAAGCGGTCCAAGTAGAAGAAAAATTGGCTCGTGAAGCTGCAACTCAAGCAGTTAAAGACCAAGTGACTGCTGTTTACGAAGAAAAATATGCAGACCACGAAGAATGTGACCGTATCATGCGTGATGTGGCTGAAATCTTGGAACAAATGGAACACGCTGAAGTGCGCCGTTTGATTACAGAAGACAAGGTGCGTCCTGACGGTCGTAAGGTTGACGAAATCCGTCCTTTAGATGCGGTTGTTGACTTCCTTCCTCGTGTACATGGTTCTGGCCTTTTCACTCGTGGCCAAACTCAAGCTCTTTCAGTTTTGACCTTGGCTCCGATGGGAGAAACTCAAATCATCGATGGTTTGGATCCAGAGTACAAGAAACGCTTTATGCACCACTATAACTTCCCTCAATACTCTGTAGGGGAAACAGGCCGTTACGGTGCGCCTGGTCGTCGTGAAATTGGTCACGGTGCTCTCGGTGAGCGTGCCCTTGCTCAAGTTTTGCCAAGTTTGGAAGAATTTCCATACGCTATCCGCTTGGTAGCAGAAGTCTTGGAATCAAATGGTTCTTCTTCTCAAGCTTCTATCTGTGCGGGAACGCTTGCCCTTATGGCTGGTGGTGTGCCAATCAAGGCGCCAGTAGCTGGTATTGCCATGGGTCTCATCTCAGATGGAAATAACTATACAGTATTGACAGATATCCAAGGATTAGAAGATCACTTTGGAGACATGGACTTTAAGGTTGCCGGAACTCGTGAGGGGATTACAGCCCTTCAAATGGATATCAAGATCCAAGGGATTACTGCTGAAATCTTGACTGAGGCTCTTGCTCAAGCCAAGAAAGCGCGTTTTGAAATCCTTGATGTGATTGAAGCAACGATTCCAGAAGTTCGTCCAGAATTGGCTCCAACTGCTCCGAAAATTGATACCATCAAGATTGATGTGGACAAGATCAAGATTGTCATCGGTAAGGGTGGAGAAACCATCGACAAGATTATCGCTGAAACAGGCGTTAAGATTGATATCGACGAAGAAGGTAATGTGTCCATCTACTCTAGCGACCAAGATGCCATTAACCGTACCAAAGAAATTATTGCTGGCTTGGTTCGTGAAGCCAAAGTGGATGAAGTTTACCATGCGAAGGTTGTTCGTATCGAGAAATTTGGTGCCTTTGTCAACCTCTTTGATAAGACAGATGCACTTGTGCACATTTCTGAAATGGCTTGGACTCGTACCAACCGTGTCGAAGACTTGGTAGCTATCGGTGATGAAGTCGACGTTAAGGTTATCAAGATTGATGAAAAAGGCCGTATCGATGCCTCTATGAAGGCTCTTCTTCCTCGTCCTCCAAAACCTGATCATGATGAAAAAGGCGAAAAGTCTGAGCGACCTCACCGTCCACGTCATCACAAGGACCACAAACCTAAGAAAGAATTTACAGAAACACCAAAAGATTCAGAATAAGAAAAGGAGAAATGTATGGGATGGTGGCGCGAAACCATTGATATTGTAAAAGAAAATGATCCAGCGGCACGCACCAGTTTGGAGGTTCTACTGACCTATCCAGGTGTCAAGGCCTTGGCTGCCCACCGTCTCTCGCATTTTCTCTGGAAGCATGGCTTTAAACTCTTGGCTCGTATGCACAGTCAGTTTTGGCGCTTTTGGACTCAGATTGAGATTCATCCAGGTGCCCAGATTGACTCAGGTGTTTTTATCGACCATGGTTCAGGTCTGGTGATTGGAGAGACGGCGATTGTTGAAAAAGGCGTTCTTCTCTATCACGGAGTGACTCTTGGTGGGACTGGTAAGGATGTTGGCAAACGCCATCCGACTGTGCGTAAAGGAGCTCTCATATCAGCCCATGCCCAAGTCATCGGACCGGTAGAAATCGGTGAAAATGCCAAAGTCGGTGCTGCTGCAGTAGTCGTGGCAGACGTACCTAGTGATGTGACAGTTGTCGGTATTCCAGCTAAGATTGTTCGCGTTCATGGACAGAAGGATGAACCAACGATCCACGAAGTTGAAGAAAAACGAGAATACTATCTAGACAAGCTAGAACATGCCCGTGAAGCCAGTCACCATTCATCAAGTCTGTAGGATAGGGTAGCAAAGTTATCGAGGTGAAGTATGACAGGAGGTAAGAACTATGTTAGATTTATCAGATGCAATTTTGAACCAGGCAGTTCTTGAGTTGCAAGAACGCTTGGATGGTCTTGCTAAGGAGCGCTTTATTAAACTGCCACCTAGCCACCAGCGTGAATGGGCTCATTATATCAGTGAAGCCAAAAAAGATGAGACCAAACTGCGCCGTCTAAATAAAATGAAGGCGGATTTGCTGAAGCCTTAAAGAAAGAGAAGTTATGCTATTAGAGGAATTTGAAGATGTAGCAGCAGTTATTGAGCCAACTGAAAAGCCAGTCCCTGACAAGGGTGAGGTGTGCGAAACCATCATCCTGTCCTTTAATGGCGAGATTCTGAAACGTTTGATTGAGTCAGAAAATGTCTATCAGGGAGGCTATTTGAAAAGCATAAACGGCCATCATCCATGGTATATTTATGGCCAAGGACCTAGCAAGCTAGCAGTTATGTTGGCTCCAATTGGGGCTCCCATGATAGTCGGCCAGCTGGAGGAGTTGGCGGCCAGAGGCTTCAAAAATTTCATCATTTTAGGTTCCTGTGGCGTTTTGGACCGCTCAATTGAGGCTGACAAGATTATTCTGCCTGCAGCTGCATTGCGTGATGAAGGAACTAGCTATCACTATGCCCCACCGGGTGACGAAGTCGCCTATGACGAGTCTCTGCTGATCGAGCTGGAAGCCATCTTTGACAAGCACAATATCGAACATATCCGCACCAAGTCTTGGACGACTGATGCCTTTTATCGAGAAACGCCTGATAAGGTCAAGCGTCGCTTGGCTGCTGGAGCCAAAGTGGTGGACATGGAAGCTTCAGCTATCATGGCTTGGAGTCAATTTCGCAAGAGTAAAGTCTATCAGTTCTTCTACACAGCTGACTATGTGGATCATCATAACCGAATCTGGGATGCCCGCCATGAAGAGCGGACAGCTGATGCCATGACTTTTTTCACTATCGCTTTGATAATAGCCGAGGAACTAGAAAGGTAACTACAAGAATGGCAGTATATTTTTACGGCTGTATCACCATGGATGGCTACTTGGCAGACAGTCAGCACAGGATAGACTGGCTGCATCAGCTTGGTTCTGTAGAGGATACAGGCTATGATGACTTTTACAGGCAAATGGATATCACCATCATGGGCAAGCGGACCTTTGAGGAAATCCAAGATTTGCAAGATGTAGAAAGTTTTTATCAAGCTACGGAAAACTATGTCTTTACACATGATAGGCACCTGCCTGTCAGCAATTACCAGCCAGTAGCTGGGGATGTGGTGGACTTTGTTCAACAGATTGACAAAGGCAAAAATGTCTTTGTGATTGGTGGTAATTCCTTGGTAGGACCGCTCTTGGATGCGGATCTTTTCGACCACCTCATTATTCAGATAGCGCCCCTTATCCTAGGAAAGGGAGTTCCCCTCTTTACTCAAGAGGAAGGGCAGCGCTTTTACCAACTGGATAGCCTCAGACAATTTGGCCCTTTTGCAGAGCTGGTTTTCAGCCGAAAAAGTCAGAAATAGAGAAGGGAGTGGACCGCATGATTAAAATTTATGACACCATGTCTCGTGATTTGCGAGAATTTGTACCTATTGAGGACGGCAAGGTTAAGATGTATGTCTGTGGGCCAACTGTATACAACTATATCCATGTCGGCAATGCCCGCTCAACAGTAGCTTTTGATACCATTCGTCGTTATTTCGAATACCGTGGCTACGAAGTTGCCTATATTTCCAATTTCACGGATGTAGACGATAAGATTATCAACCGTGCCAAGGAAGAAGGTATCACGCCTCTGGAGGTTGCGGACAAGTACATCGCTGCCTTTCGTGAGGATGTGACGGCTTTGGGCGTGAAACCTGCGACTCGTCATCCGCGTGTAGTAGAGTTTATGGCTGACATCATTCGTTTTGTGGAAGACTTGATTGAAAAAGGTTATGCTTACGAGAGTCAAGGAGATGTTTACTTCCGCGTGGAAAAATCTCACAACTATGCTAAGTTGGCCAATAAAACCTTGGAAGATTTGGAGCTGGGTGCTTCAGGTCGTACCGATGAAGAAACGGCTCGCAAGGAAAATCCTGTAGACTTTGCCCTTTGGAAAGCTGCAAAACCAGGCGAGATTTATTGGGACAGTCCTTGGGGACCTGGTCGTCCGGGTTGGCATATCGAATGTTCAGTCATGTCGACAGAGATTTTGGGAGATACCATTGATATCCACGGTGGTGGAGCCGATCTGGAGTTTCCGCATCATACCAATGAAATTGCCCAGTCAGAAGCCAAAACAGGCAAGACTTTTGCCAACTACTGGATACACAATGGCTTTGTCAATATCGACAATGTCAAGATGTCCAAGTCTTTGGGCAACTTCATTACGGTACACGATGCCCTCAAAACCATCGATGGCCAAGTGCTTCGTTTCTTCTTTGCCACTCAGCATTACCGCAAGCCTATCAACTTTACAGAAAAAGCAGTGCGGGATGCAGAGACTAATCTCAAGTATCTGAAGAACACTTACGAGCAACCATTTACTGGAAATGTAGATGCTCAAGAGTTGAAAGTCTTTAAAGATAAGTTTGTTGCAGCCATGGATGAGGACTTTAACGCTGCCAATGGTATCACAGTTGTATTTGAAATGGCCAAATGGATCAACTCCGGCAACTATGATGCAAGTGTTAAGGAAGCTCTTGCGGCTATGTTGGAAGTCTTCGGAATTGTCTTTGTTGAGGAAGTTTTGGATGCAGAGATCGAAGCCTTGATCCAAAAACGCCAAGAGGCGCGTGCCAATCGTGACTTTGCCACAGCAGACCAAATCCGTGATCAACTAGCTGCTCAAGGGATTAAGCTACTTGATACCAAGGATGGAGTGAGGTGGACACGTGATTGATGTCAATCTCATTAACGGGATTGCGCTAGCCTTTGAAGGAGATGCGGTGTATTCTATGTATATTCGCCGTCACCTCATCCTCAAAGGCATGACCAAGCCCAATAAACTCCACCAAGAAGCGACCAAGTATGTCTCGGCCAAGGCTCAGGCTCGCCTGATTTCCCTGATGTTGGAGGAGCAAGTCCTTACGGAAAAAGAAGAAGAAATCTATAAACGTGGGCGCAATACCAATAGCCACACAAAGGCTAAAAATGCGGATGTCGTAACTTATCGCATGTCTACAGGCTTTGAAGCGGTCATGGGTTATCTTCATCTGACTGAAAATATGGAGCGTCTAGAGACCTTGATTTCGTGGTGTATCCAAAAAGTGGAGGCGTAGAAATGCTTGCAAAAGAATTACTAGATTGGTTTCCTGAGGCTCAGATTTCAGATCAGCCAATAGAGAAGCTAGGATATCTTACACTTCCTCTATCTTCTCAACAGTGGATTTTACTGGAGGAGTCCAATCTCACTGAACGTGAAAAACAGTTAATTGCCCTTTTAACCCAGCAGGAGCAGGCTCGTTCGCTCAATCCTTGGTATTCCTATCTGATCGAGGGTAGGGGGCAGGCGCCTCAAACTTTTAAAAAGATACAACTGGTTTATTGTCATCTATCTTATTACCAACAGGAAAATCTAGCCTCTTGGCTGGATATGATGCAGACCCTCTTTCCTAACTGCCAGACAGTGTTGCAGGTCGGAGTTCAGGACTATGTTTTTGTTCTCCAGCAAGATAAATACACTTCTGTTCGCTCAATCCTATCCGATACGATTGAGGCAGTAGAGTATGACTTTGGTCTTCGTCTATCTATCATGTTGGGGCAGGTTTGGTCTCAGACTGGGTATCAGGCTCTGTCAGATTTAATCCAAGCAGAGCGGGACTTGTTTAAGGCTTGGTGGCGTCAGGGGCATCAAGGTGTACATACCTTTTCACAGCTCTATCTTTGGAGTATGGGAGAAAGGATTGTGGACCTGAGAGTCATTAAAGACTGCCTGCACCAGATGATTTTGGACCAGGACCAGATTCAGGAAATTATCCTTTCTCTCTGGGAAAACAGTGCCGTCCTAACTAAAACGGCCCAGCAACTCTATCTGCACCGCAACTCTCTCCAATACAAGATTGATAGATGGGAAGAATTGACAGGGCTTCAGTTGAAGGAGTTAACGGATCTTACCTTGTGTTATCAGTTGATTTTACCAGATATTCTTTAAAGTTTTGTGCAAGTTGCACAGAACTTTTTTATTTTTTTGGTCACCTTGCCATAGAAATGTAAAGCGTTTTCATTTATAATAAAACTATCAAAAAATAAAAGGAGTTCACCTTCCATGGTAGAATTAAATCTTAAAAACATTTACAAAAAATATCCAAACAGCGAACACTACTCAGTTGAAGACTTTAACTTGGACATTAAAGATAAGGAGTTTATCGTTTTCGTAGGTCCTTCAGGATGTGGTAAATCAACAACTCTTCGTATGATTGCTGGTCTTGAAGACATTACAGAAGGTACTGCATCTATCGATGGCGTGGTTGTCAACGACGTAGCTCCAAAAGACCGTGACATCGCCATGGTATTCCAAAACTACGCTCTTTACCCACACATGACTGTGTATGACAACATGGCTTTTGGTTTGAAATTGCGTAAGTACAGCAAAGAAGACATCGACAAACGTGTGCAAGAAGCAGCAGCAATCCTTGGTTTGAAAGAATTCTTGGATCGTAAACCAGCTGACCTTTCAGGTGGTCAACGTCAACGTGTTGCCATGGGTCGTGCTATCGTCCGTGATGCAAAAGTGTTCTTGATGGACGAACCTTTGTCAAACTTGGATGCCAAGCTTCGTGTATCTATGCGTGCTGAAATTGCGAAGATCCACCGTCGTATCGGTGCTACAACTATCTACGTAACCCACGACCAAACAGAAGCGATGACACTTGCAGACCGTATCGTTATCATGTCAGCAACTAAGAACCCTGCTGGTACAGGTACTATCGGACGTGTTGAACAAATCGGTACCCCTCAAGAAGTTTACAAAAACCCAGTTAACAAATTTGTAGCAGGATTCATCGGAAGCCCAGCTATGAACTTCATCAATGTAAAATTAGTTGGTAGCGAAATTGTTTCTGACGGTTTCCGCTTGAAAGTGCCAGAAGGTGCTTTGAAAGTTCTTCGTGACAAAGGCTACGAAGGAAAAGAATTGATCTTCGGTATTCGTCCAGAAGACGTGAACGCAGAACCTGCTTTCCTTGAAACATTCCCAGAATCAGTGGTTAAAGCAACTATCTCAGTATCAGAATTGCTTGGTTCAGAATCTCACCTTTACTGCCAAGTTGGTAAAGACGAATTTGTTGCAAAAGTGGATGCTCGTGACTACTTGCAAACAGGTGCAACAGTTGAACTTGGATTTGACTTGAACAAAGCACACTTCTTCGACGTAGAAACTGAAAAAACAGTCTACTAAGCAAATGAAATGTCAAAACACTGCTAGAGAAATCTGGCAGTGTTTTTTTAATGATTGGTGTTGGCATAAAAACAGGCTTTTCTAGTTTTCATATCCTTAAAAAAGTGATAAAATGGTAGGAAGAATTGGAGAGTATAGATGCCGAAAGAAGTGAATTTGACGGGCGATCAGGTAGTCGCTTTAACGAGAGAATATTTAACAAAGGAAGACGTTGCTTTTGTACAAAAAGCATTGATTTACGCAGTTGATTGTCATAGTGGGCAGTTTCGGAAATCAGGTGAGCCCTATATTATCCATCCCATTCAGGTAGCAGGAATTCTGGCTAAGCTCAAGCTGGATGCCGTAACCGTTGCCTGTGGTTTTTTGCATGACGTTGTTGAAGACACAGATGCGACACTGGATGATCTAGAGAGAGAGTTTGGTCATGATGTTCGGATTATCGTTGATGGGGTGACCAAGCTTGGTAAGGTTGAGTACAAATCACTCGAGGAACAATTGGCTGAAAATCACCGCAAGATGCTTATGGCCATGTCAGAGGATATCCGTGTTATCTTGGTTAAATTATCGGACCGTTTGCACAATATGCGGACTCTCAAACACCTGAGAAAGGACAAGCAAGAACGTATCTCCAGAGAAACCATGGAAATTTACGCACCACTTGCTCATCGTCTAGGGATTTCCAGTGTCAAGTGGGAGTTGGAAGATCTATCTTTCCGTTACCTCAATCCAACTGAGTTTTACAAGATCACCCACATGATGAAGGAAAAACGCAGAGAACGTGAGGCTTTGGTCGATGAAGTTGTAACCAAGTTGGAAGAGTACGCTACAGAAAGAAATCTCAAAGGGAAAATCTATGGTCGTCCTAAGCATATCTATTCGATCTACCGCAAGATGCAGGATAAGAAGAAACGCTTTGAGGAGATTTATGACCTGATTGCCATTCGCTGTATCTTAGATACCCAGAGTGATGTTTACGCTATGCTGGGTTATGTGCATGAACTTTGGAAACCCATGCCAGGCCGCTTCAAAGACTATATCGCTAATCGGAAGGCCAATGGTTACCAGTCTATCCATACGACTGTTTATGGGCCAAAAGGGCCGATTGAATTCCAGATTCGGACCAAGGAAATGCACGAGGTGGCTGAGTACGGGGTAGCAGCTCACTGGGCTTATAAGAAAGGCATTAAAGGGCAGGTCAACAGCAAGGAATCTGCTATTGGAATGAACTGGATCAAGGAGATGATGGAGCTCCAAGACCAGGCTGATGATGCAAAGGAATTTGTGGACTCTGTTAAAGAAAACTATCTGGCGGAGGAGATTTACGTCTTTACTCCTGATGGTGCGGTTCGCTCCCTACCAAAAGATTCAGGACCGATTGACTTTGCCTATGAAATCCACACCAAAGTCGGTGAAAAAGCGACTGGTGCCAAGGTCAATGGCCGTATGGTTCCACTGACAACCAAGCTCAAGACAGGGGATCAGGTTGAAATTATCACCAACCCCAACTCCTTTGGTCCGAGTCGTGACTGGCTCAATATGGTCAAGACCAGCAAGGCACGCAACAAGATTCGTCAGTTCTTTAAAAATCAAGACAAGGAATTATCCGTTAACAAGGGCCGTGAGATGTTGATGGCCCAGTTCCAAGAAAACGGCTATGTAGCCAATAAATTCATGGACAAGCGCCATATGGATGAGGTTCTTCAAAAGACCAGCTACAAGACAGAGGAGGCTCTCTACGCAGCTATTGGTTTTGGAGAAATTGGCGCTATTACCGTCTTTAACCGTTTGACCGAAAAGGAACGCCGTGAGGAAGAGCGTGCCAAGGCCAAGGCGGAAGCAGAAGAGCTTGTCAAAGGTGGCGAAGTTAAAGTCGAGAACAAAGAAACCCTCAAGGTTAAGCATGAGGGTGGTGTGGTCATTGAAGGGGCTTCAGGTCTCCTAGTTCGGATTGCCAAGTGTTGCAATCCAGTTCCGGGTGACGACATTGTCGGTTACATTACTAAGGGACGCGGTGTGGCTATTCACCGTGTGGACTGTATGAATCTCCGTGCCCAAGAAAACTACGAGCAACGTCTCCTTGATGTGGAGTGGGAAGATCAATTCTCAAGCAAGGAATACACTGCCCACATCGATATCTATGGTCTCAACCGTACAGGGCTCTTAAATGATGTTTTACAAGTTCTCTCAAACACGACCAAGAATATCTCAACCGTTAATGCTCAGCCAACTAAGGATATGAAATTTGCTAATATCCATGTCTCCTTTGGTATTTCCAACCTCTCTACACTGACCACAGTCGTGGATAAGATTAAGAGTGTGCCAGAGGTTTACTCTGTTAAACGGACTAATGGCTAATTGTCCTAGCTCTTACTAGAAAGGCTATTATGAAAATCATTATCCAACGGGTTAAAAAAGCCCAAGTGAGTATTGAAGGTCAGGTAGAGGGAAAAATCAATCAGGGTCTCTTATTGCTGGTCGGTGTTGGCCCAGAGGACCAAGAGGAAGATTTGGACTATGCTGTGAGAAAGCTTGTCAATATGCGGATTTTTTCTGATGCAGAAGGCAAGATGAATCTGTCTGTCAAGGATATTGAAGGAGAAATCCTTTCTATTTCTCAGTTTACCCTCTTTGCGGATACTAAGAAAGGCAATCGCCCAGCCTTTACAGGTGCAGCCAAGCCGGATATAGCAGCTGCCTTCTATGAGGCTTTAAACCAAAAGCTAGCTCAGGAAGTCCCTGTTCAGACAGGCATCTTTGGAGCGGATATGCAGGTGGAGCTGGTAAATGATGGGCCAGTTACCATCATTCTTGATACTAAAAATAGATAAGAAAACCAAGCCAGCTGGCTTGGTTTTTGTTTATAGACACTCCCAGAAGGTGATGTGTTTGTTGTAAAAGTCGGGATAGTTTTCTCTTAGGTGGCTAGCCGTTATATAGTATAAAGTAGAATGACAGGAAGTAAAGACTGGAGTAAGAGAGTAGAAATACTGAGGGTCAGTGATGGCTAAAAAGACAAATAATAGAAGGTCAACGGAGAGAATCCCTAAGTAGTAGAGGCGAATTTTTTTGTTCATCTGAGGATAAATCTCAGAGAACTGTTTTTTGAGTCGGAAGACTAAGCGAGACAGCAGTAGTCCCTGAGCAAGGATGAAAATGAAGCAAAAAATCAGACCTCTCTCCAAAGAAAGTTCGTATCGAGGTCTGAAAGTTACCAACAGTAGCAAATCGCAGAGTACAATGGCTACAAAATGGATTCTAAAGAGCTTTTTCATAAGATGACCTCCCTCTTTTATCTAGCTTCATTCTACACCAAATGAATGGGACTTACAACTAAAATGACAAAAAATCCCTGAAATGAACTTCTTTCAAGGATAAGGGCTTAGTTGATTTTTTCGACATAGAGTTGTTTGGCGATATCCATACTAACTTGGAGGTCTTCGTCTTTGTTGACCAGAGTAAAGCTATTGGAAAAGCCATCAAACTGCTTGACTTGGAGTTGGTCACCGATATGAATTGCGTGCTTTTCTAGATATTTGAGTAGTTCAAAGCTATCATGAACGCGAGTCAGGAGATAGGTTCCAGCTTCCTGGACGGCCGCTAGTGGCAGGTTATTGATTTCAACCAAGAGTTCTCCCTCGGCTGGTATGGTTCCACCGTGGGGACAGGTTTTAGGGAAGCCCAGTAGTTTATCCAGTCTCTTTACAAATAGGTCAGAGACAGTGTGCTCTAGGACCTCAGCTTCTTCGTGGATCTGGTCACTGGTATAGTCGAGATGGTGAACTAGAAAGACCTCAATCAACCGGTGTTTGCGATAGAGCTCAGAAACCAGTTTGAGGCCAATATCTGTCAATAGATAGCCATTCTCCTTATCCTTGAGGATGAGATTTTCACTTTTCATGCGTTTGATCATCTCTGTTACAGCAGGCGGAGAGACCTGCATACGGGCAGCAATCTCTTTGTTGGTGATTTTTTGCATCTCCGTACCGATTTCATAAATACATTTTAAATAATCTTCTTTATTTGGAGTCATTCGTTTCCTCTTGTTCATTCTCTCCATCTAGTATACCAAAAAAAGCTAGATTTCTCTAGCTTTCTGCCCTAATGGCTTTGATTTTAGTCCAGTTCTTTCACTGCAGCAATAGCAGCTTCAAAGTCTGGTTCCGTGTTGATATTGTCAACGTATTCTACATAACGGATGACATTGTCAGTATCGAGAACAAAGACGGCACGTGCAAGGAGATGCCATTCGTTGATCAAGAGGGCATAATCGCGCCCGAAAGAATGGTCAAAGTAGTCTGAAAGCATGATGGCATTATCAAGACCTTCAGCTCCGCACCAGCGTCCTTGGGCAAATGGTAGGTCCATAGAAACGGTAAGAACGACGGTATTGTCGAGGTTGGCAAGTTCTTGGTTGAATCGACGTGTTTGCGTTGAGCAGATACCAGTATCGATAGAAGGGACAACACTCAAAACTTTTTTCTTTCCATCAAAGTCAGATAGTGTTTTTTTAGAGAGATCGGTTGTAGTGAGAGAAAAGTCAAGTGCCTTGTCTCCGACTTGCAGTTGTTTACCTGTAAAGGTTACAGGGTTTCCGAGAAAAGTGGTCATGAAACTACTCCATTCTTTTTTCTTTTATTTTACCGAGAATTATCAGATTTTTCCAATGATTTGACCGGAAAGTGTAAAAAAACGCCAATTCGGTGAGAATGACGTTTTTAATGGATTATTTTGACAAACCTTCAGCAATCTTGTCAAGGTTGTATTTCATCATGTTGTAGTAGCTGTCACCTTCTTTACCTTCTTCAGCGATTGAGTCAGTAAAGATTTGTGCGTAAATTGGGATATTTGTGTCTTGTGAAACAGTCTTCATTGGACGGTCATCGACACTTGATTCAACAAAGAGTGATGGAACTTTTGTTTGGCGAAGTTTTTCAACCAAGGTCTTGATTTGTTCAGGTGTTCCTTCTTCTTCTGTGTTGATTTCCCAGATGTAGGCACTTGGAACTTCGTAAGCTTTAGAGAAGTATTTGAAGCATCCTTCGCTGGTTACAATGAGTTTTTTCTCAGCAGGGATATTGTTAAATTTCTCTTTAGCTTCCTTGTCCAGTTTGTCTAGCTTTTCAGTATAGTCTTTGAGATTTTTTTCGTAGAATTCCTTGTTGCTAGGGTCTTTTGCAATCAACTGTTTAGCGATATTTTTAGCATAAATTATCCCATTTTCAAGGTTGAGCCAAGCGTGTGGGTCTTCTTTGCCTTTCTCGTTTTGACCTTCAAGGTAGATGATATCTACGCCGTCACTAACTGCATAGTAGTCTTTGTTTTCAGTTTTCTTGGCATTTTCGACCAATTTGGTAAACCAAGCATTGCCACCTGTTTCAAGGTTGATACCGTTATAGAAAATGAGGTCAGCCTCAGAAGTTTTCTTTACGTCTTCAGGAAGTGGTTCGTACTCGTGTGGGTCTTGACCAACAGGAACGATACTATGAAGATCAATCTTGTCACCAGCGATATTTTTAGTAATATCAGCAATGATAGAGTTAGTCGCTACAACCTTTAGTTTTTGGTTTGTAGATGCTGTATCTTTTTTCCCACTAGCACAGGCAGCTAATCCAATGATAGAAAGAAAAAGAACGAGCAATGTACCTAATTTTTTCATTAGATTCCTCCAGAAGGGTTTCCCCTTATTTATTGATTTTTTTATTTTTTAGTTTCAAGTATCGTTGCTTTGGAGAGATAAAGAAACTGATTAAGAAGAAGCTGGCAGATGTGAGCACGATGCTGGATCCTGCTGCGAGGTTGAAGCTATAGCCGATAAAGAGTCCCAAAACAGAAGCGGTTGCCCCTAGGGTTGATGAAAGAAAAATCATGCTCTTTAGGCTATTAGCATAAAGGTAAGCCGTCGCAGCTGGGGTGATCAACATGGCCACGATAAGAATCGTTCCAACACTTTGCATGGCAGTGACTGACACAAGGGTCAAGAGCACCATGAGTAGATAGTGATAGAAATTAACAGGCATTCCCATGGCTTTAGCCAAAAGCTCGTCAAAGGATGTAATCAATAGTTGTTTAAAGAAAATCCCGATAATCAAGAGAATCAATGCCCCCACACCAATGGTGATCCACATGTCCGTATCTTGGACAGCGAGGATATTCCCAAAAAGGATATGGAAGAGGTCTGTCGAACTCTTGGCAACACTAATCAAGATGACACCTAAGGCTAAGAAAGATGAAAAGGTAATACCAATGGCAGTGTCACTCTTGATGATAGAGTTCCCCTTGATGTAGGTAATGATGATGGAAGCCATCAAGCCAAAGATGATCGCTCCAATAAAGAAATCAATTCCCAGGATAAAGGAAAGGGCTACGCCGGGCAAAACTGCGTGAGAGATGGCATCCCCCATGAGAGACATTCCACGTAAGATGATAAAACATCCCACGGCTCCAGCAACCACCCCGATGACTATAGCTGTTATCAGGGCATTTTGTAGGAAATGGAAATGTTGCAATCCATCGATAAATTCTACTATCATAGGTCACCTCCATTGAAAAAGAGTTTGCTACCGTAAGCCTTCTTAAGATTGACTTCGGTAAAGGTTTCTTCAGTTGAACCAATAGCAACCAATTCTCGATTGAGAAGCATAACTTGGTCGAAATAATGAGGGACTTTGCTGAGGTCATGATGGACGATGAGAACTGTTTTACCAGCTTTTTTAAGGTCTCTCAGTGTATTCATGATAATCTCTTCACTGATCGAGTCAATCCCGACAAAAGGCTCATCTAAAAAGATGTAGTCAGCTTCCTGCACTAAGCAGCGGGCAATCAAAACACGTTGGAATTGTCCTCCAGAGAGCTGACTGATTTGGCGATCAGCATAGTCTGAGAGTCCAACGATTTCAAGTGCATCCGCCACTTTTTTCCAGTGGCTGGCCTTTAAAGTGTGGAAGAGCGGGATAGATGGATAGAGTCCCAGTGAGACACATTCCTTGACCTTGATAGGGAAATTGTAGTCGATATGGATTTTTTGCTCGACATAGGCAACTCGATGTAAAGATTTCTTGACTTCTTTGTCATCGAGAAAGGCCTGACCTTCGTGTGGGATAATTCCCAACATACTTTTTAATAAAGTTGATTTTCCAGCACCGTTTGGACCAATAATTCCGGTAATAGTTGGTCCGTGGAGCACTAGTGAAATATCCTTTAGTGCCAACGTTTCTTTGTAGGAGACACTGAGGTTTTCGATACGTATCATACAGTTATTTTCCTCCTGTCTTTTAATATACATTAAAAAAAAAATTAAGTCAAGTTAATTTTTAAAAAATTTAAAATAATAACTGAAAAATGAAGAAAAAAGAGAGACCATTTTTAATTGCATTCCCAAGTGTTTTTTGCTAAGCTAAGAATAAGTGAAAAAATGAAAGCGAGAACAAGATGACACGTTATCAAGACGATTTTTATGATGCAATCAATGGAGAATGGGAAAAAACAGCTGTTATTCCAGCTGATAAATCTCGAACAGGTGGCTTTATTGACCTTGATGAGGAAATTGAAGAGTTAATGCTGGCAACTACGGACAAGTGGTTGGAAGGCGAAGATGTTCCAGAGGACGCTATCCTCGCAAATTTTGTTAAGTACCATCGTATGGTACGTGATTTTGATAAGAGGGATGCAGATGGAATCAAGCCTGTCCTTCCTCTGCTCAAGGAATACCAAGATTTGGAGAGCTTTGCAGATTTTACCAGCAAACTGGCAGAGTTTGAACTAGCAGGTAAACCAAACTTCCTTCCATTTGGAGTATCACCAGACTTTATGGATGCCAGAACCAATGTTCTCTGGGCAAGTGCACCAGGAACTATCTTGCCAGATACAACCTACTATGCTGAAGACCATCCTCAACGTGAGGAGCTCTTGACGCTTTGGAAGGAAAGTAGCGCAAATCTTCTCAAAGCCTATGATTTTTCAGATGAGGAAATCGAAGACTTACTAGAGAAGAGATTGGAATTGGACCGTCGTATCGCAGCAGTGGTTCTTTCAAACGAAGAAAGTTCAGAATATGCCAAACTCTATCATCCATACGCTTATGAAGATTTCAAGAAATTCGCTCCTGCCATACCTTTGGATGATTTCTTCCAAGCTATTCTTGGGCAAGTGCCTGACAAGGTTATCGTAGATGAAGAGCGTTTCTGGCAAGCAGCAGACCAATTTTATAGTGAAGAAGCTTGGCCTTTGCTTAAGGCAACCTTGATTTTAGCTGTGGTGAATCTTTCAACCAGCTATCTAACTGACGAGATTCGTGTTTTGTCAGGTGCCTACGGACGTGCCCTTTCAGGTGTTCCAGAAGCTCAGGATAAGGTCAAGGCAGCTTATCACTTGGCCCAAGGACCTTTCAAGCAAGCTCTTGGTCTCTGGTATGCGCATGAAAAATTCTCTCCAGAAGCCAAGGCAGACGTAGAGAAAAAAGTAGCAACTATGATTGACGTTTATAAGGAACGCTTGGCTAAGAACGACTGGCTCACACCTGAAACGCGAGACAAGGCCATTGTCAAACTCAATGTCATCAAGCCTTATATCGGTTATCCAGAGGAATTGCCAGCCCGCTACAAGGACAAAGTAGTGGATGAAACTGCTAGTCTCTTTGAGAATGCTCTAGCCTTTGCGCGTGTGGAAATCAAGCACAGCTGGAGCAAGTGGAACCAACCGGTTGACTACAAGGAGTGGGGCATGCCTGCTCACATGGTTAATGCCTACTACAATCCTCAGAAGAACTTGATTGTCTTCCCAGCAGCCATTCTACAGGCTCCATTCTATGACTTGCATCAGTCGTCTTCAGCCAACTATGGTGGTATTGGTGCTGTTATTGCCCACGAAATTTCTCATGCCTTTGACACAAATGGCGCGTCTTTTGATGAAAATGGTAGCCTCAAGGATTGGTGGACAGAGAGTGACTATGCTGCCTTTAAAGAAAAAACGCAGAAAGTTATCGACCAGTTTGATGGGCAAGAATCTTACGGTGCAAGAATCAACGGGAAACTAACCGTGTCTGAAAACGTTGCTGACTTGGGAGGAATTGCTGCTGCCCTTGAAGCTGCCAAGAGAGAACCAGACTTCTCAGCTGAAGAATTCTTCCACAACTTTGCTCGTATCTGGCGTATGAAAGGCCGTCCTGAGTTGATGAAACTCATGGCCAGTGTCGACGTGCACGCGCCTGCCAAACTCCGTGTCAATGTTCAAGTACCAAACTTCGATGACTTCTTTATAACCTATGATGTCAAAGAAGGCGACGGCATGTGGCGTTCACCAGAGGACCGTGTGATTATTTGGTAAGACAAAAACCGAGGAAATTATCCTTGGTTTTTTGTTTGCTAGAAAAAGGGATTAAAGGTCTTTTCGTGAGAGATGGTCGTAGCCGGGCCGTGCCCAGGATAGACATCGTAGTTAGGAAGAGTGAAGAGTTGAGTCTGGACACTATGGAGAAGTTGTTCCATGCTACCTGTAGGAAGGTCTGTCCGTCCGATGGTTTCGCGGAATAGAACATCTCCGGTTAAGACTAGATGGGCATCAGGAAAAACCAGAGAAACACCTCCGATAGAATGGCCAGGTGTTGGCAATACCGTAAAACGAAACTCTTCGATCTGGTATTCCTCATGAAAGACATAGGTGTGTTCAGCTGGTTTGCAGACGACATCAGCCATATCATCATGACGAGGTAGGCCAGAGAGATTGTCAACAGGAGTATAGAGCCAGCTGGCTTCACTTTCTGCTACATAAACGGGGGGCTTTCCAAAAGTATCTCTAACCAAGTCCAGACTCATAATATGGTCGTAGTGGGTGTGGGTCAGGAGAATCGCACAGACTGGTTTGTTGATTTTTTCGATAGTCTTGCGGATAGCTTCCCAATGGCTACCTGGGTCAACCACAATCAGGTGTTGGTCTCCTTCTAGATAATAAGTGTTTTCATAGGCAACGGGATTCACGGTTTTATGGATTTTCATAAAGGCTCCAATCTCAAAGAATGTACTAAACTAAGTATAGCATAGAAGAGAGAAATAAAGTGAAAAGAAAGTCCCTCTTTTGTGTTAGAGGGACAATGATCTTATTTAAACTTGAAACCTTCGTAAATGAGTTTTGCTTTGGGATTCTTTTTCTTAATTTGCTTGGCAAGGGCCTTCATCATAGGAAGAGGTCCACACATATAGACTGTAGTCTGGTCAGGGATTTCTTCTTGATCCAAAGTCAGGTATCCTTTTTCATTGCTATCGACTAGCTGCAGGTCAAAGTTAGCATTTTGACGGGCGTAGTCACGAAGTAGATCTAGGTAGACAGCATTTTCCTCTCCACGGAAACTATAGTAGAAACGAACGTTCCTGTCTAGGATAGGATGCTCCCGGATATAAGAGATGAAAGGTGTCATTCCAATTCCACCTGCGATCCAGATTTGCTGCTTTGGACCATGTTCCATAGTCATATGTCCATAGGCGCGATCAACTGCAACCTTGCTACCAACTTGAAGATTGTCATAGATATTCTTGGTGTGGTCACCAGAGTTTTTTATCGTAAAATAAAGAGTTCGTCCTTGCCCTCCTGAGATGGAGAAAGGGTGTGGGGCAGTCTCAAAACCTTTTTGGAAAATTTTTAGAAAGGCAAATTGTCCATATTCGTAGGTGAAAGGATGACTGAGCTCTATTTCAATTTCAGCTGTATCGTGGTTGAGGCGTTTGATTCCTACGATTTTTCCAAGATAGGTGAAACCGACCTTTTGATAAAGGAAAATAATATAAAAACCTGCAAGCAAGCCTAAAAGAGCATAGATTCCAAAGATAAGACCTAGGAAACTAAAGGAGAGGAGGCGATTTCCCATGATCATCAAAACATGAAAAAGGCCAAAGATATAGGCTAGATAAACCAATCGATGAATCCATCTCCAAGCTTCATACTGGATGTACTGTCCCAGATAGGCAACCAGAATGATACTGATAAAGATATAGATAGCGATATTTCCAAACTGTGCGGCCAAATGCGAACCCCAGAGACCGCCCATGCTAAAGTTGTGTAGGGTTAGTAGGAGAATGGATAGAAAAGCCGTGAATTTATGAGCTAGATACATCTTTTCAAGTCCGTTGAACCAAGCCTCAAGCAAGGGTAAACGGCTAGCTAGTATAAAAGTAAGTGAGAGGGTAGTGAGAGCTAAACCAGGGATTAGAAACTGACTAGCACCTGAACTGAGCCAAGCTAGGATAGTCAGAAGCATACTAAGTCCGATAAATAAAATACCTTTTAATGATTTCATAGTAGAAGTCCTTTCATGGATTTATCTTATATTAGATGTAATAAGATTTGTTACATTTTAACAAAAAAAGAATCTCTAGTCAAGGTTTAGATTCTAGGCCTCTAAGTCAAATCTTCATGATAATCTATAAATAATGGCTAAGAAATATACTGTTAAATTTGTGCACTTCTTATAGAAAATTTTTTGTTATAACAATGTAAGACTTGGGAAAATTTAACTTCTACAAGACTCTAAAAAATAAATTGATACATCAAAGTGTATTTTATTTAATTATAAGATAAATGGTTCCTGGAATTTAAACGCTGTAAACCTGCATGAATATTGGTTTTTTAAAGTATTTACCATTAAATTATTTTTGTATTTTTCTAAAATAAAATTATATAAATTGTTGAAAAAGATAGGGAAAAGTGTTAGTATGAATATGCATATTGAATACGAGGATATAATCCTTTTAGAATAATGAAATTTAAGGACCATTTTTCGAGTAGGGAAGAAATTTCGTTTTTTCTATATTTCAATATCGACATAATAAAAATAGGGAGGTTGTGTATCTTATGAAGAGTAAGCAACAGGGGTTTAGAACGGAGAAGTACATTCGTTATGGTATTCGGAAGTACAGCTTTGGGGCAGCGTCGGTGGCAATTGCGGCCGGTTTGATGATGTTCCTAGGTAATGGTGCGGTATCGGCAGCGGAAGTACAAGGTGCAGATGCAACAGTGGCAACGACAACACCAGTAGCAACAAAGGAGTCGGAGTCAACTATAACGGCGGAGAAATCTGAAGCTAAGGCGTCAGAAAAAGTAGTAGAGACTAAAAAAGTTGATAAGACTGCTCTGACTAAAAAAGTAGTTGAGTTAGAAGCGAAGATTGCATCTGCAAAGAAAGCTGATGCAACAGCGATAGCTACTGCAAATGAAGTATTGACTGCGGCAAAGGCAGTTCTTGCAAACGAAACTGCAAAACAGGCTGATATCGATGCAGAGCATGCTAAAGTTGAAGCTTTGATTACAGTTGTAGTTGAGTCAGACGAAGCTGGGAAACAAGTTGAGGAAACAGCAGAAACTACAGCAGTCAAACCAGTGGCGACCACTGCTACAGAAAAAGCAGAAAAAGTAGAAGAAACAAAAGAAACTGTCGAACCAGTCCAAGAAGGTAAAAAAGTCTTAGAACAAGTTACGTCTGAAGCTGAGGTAACCAATGTTTTAGCAACTGAAGCAGTCCGTAGAAATAAGCTTGAGGCTGAAAACAAAGCAGCAATTGAGGCGGCGATAGCTAATAATAAGGAAGTTATTGCAGAAACCAAAAAAGTCCTAGCGAATGATACCCTTACAGCTAAACAAATCAATGATCAATTGTCACGCTTAAATGATTCCATTATTGCTGTCTACAATGATTTGAAGAAAGCGGGAGTTGGAAAAGACGGAAACTTCGGAGTAGCTTTGGCTGCTCAAGATTTCTATGCTGAAGAGGGTTCTAACACAACTCATGCATCGGAAACAAACGCTTCAAATCATACTGGTAAAGATACCTATACAATTCCGGTACAAGAAATTAAATTAATTACGGGTACTGATGCTACAGGGCTAGAGATTGAAGTCTATTCTAATCAACGGACTGGTGAAGATACCAATGCTGGAAATGGGATGCATACAGAACAAGGTGGAAAAACTGGTCATAACAACAAAGGACGTGTAGACTATCCATTAACCCCTGATGCCGCTAAAAAGTTAGCTGAAGAAGCACCACTTTGGAGAAATAAACTCCGTGCGGATGGGTCAAGAATTTCAAACTCTGCGACGTCAATATACTCTGCTAACGGTGGTTATGAATACCTAGCTACAGAAATTTATGGCTATGGGTATGAACAAGGAGTTGACAGAGTTTATATTAAAGGTTTGAAAGATCGTATCGCTGTTTCTGAAAATGCCAAGCAAGCTGGTTGGAGTTTAACTTCTGTAACCCCAACTAACCTTGTGCCGGGATTGACATACGATTCAGAAACAGACACAATTCAAGGAAAAGTTATAGCGGATATTGAAAATGGAGTTTATGATTTACGATTTAATATTACTGCGACCAATACAGATGGTCGAACAGTAACTTTCCAAATTCAGAATCTTCGTGCTGGTTGGGTCGGGTGGCAAGATAGCACGCCTCCTAAAATAAAGTCAGACTCTGAGCGTTATGATCGTAAAGTAGGTGATGATGCTAATGTAAACATTCAATTCTATGATGAATCAGGTGCTAGTGCAACACCAGCAAATAGTCGAGGAACTTATAACTACACGACGGTTGAAGGAAAAGTTGTAAGAGTGCCTCAAAGATTTTCTAGAGCAGTGACAGGAGTTTCAGGATATAACACCATTGGTGAACAATTAGATGATTCTAAAGTCCTAATTCCAGGTACTAGCTATAGTGTTGCAAACAGTACTTCTGATGAGCAAGCTGCTGATCAAACGAATATGGGGAGAGGAATCATTTCTGGAAAATTAACTGAAGCAGGAATTTACACAGTCTCCGTATTTGCAAAAGATTATGATAGATTGGCTAATAATAATGTCTGGAACCAATCTGGACAAGAAGCACATGCTACTGTAACATTAGTCGTGAAACCAAAGGTTGAGGTTCAAAACGTTGAAACTTACTCAACAGTTGTACCAGTAAAAATTTCTAAAGGTGCTACAAGTGCTAAGGTTACAATGCCAGATGGAACTGTAACAAACTTGAAAGCCGTTAATGGTAAATGGCTTGTAGACAGTGGTTCAACCAATACAGCGGTTACTGAAAATCAAGAACTAGGTGCTGTAGATTCGAATACCGTCTTTAATATTCCAGTCACGTCAGAAGCAACTGCAAAAGTTGGTGTTGATAATATCAAAGTAGAAGCATCAGCTGAAAATGTTAAGGGAACTTTCTTACGTGAACAAGTTGAGTTAAATGGAACAGATGGGCAAAAACATACTGCGACTTTTAATAAGGCTACTGGACACTGGGAGTTACCTGGCGACTATGCTGAAAGTAAAACACTGAATGGTGATGGTACGACAAGATGGACTAAACGTCAAGTGTACACAGAAGCTCAGCAAGACGGTGGTATGAAATTTTATATCTATGAGTACATTCGACAGCTTGATAGCGCTGGGAAAGTGACAAGTGTAGAAACGCCAACTCGTCCAGAAACGATTTATGTTTCTAAGAACACTAATCAAGTAGGTGATGGCATGTCAGTAACTGTCACTTATGACAAACATTCAAATACATGGGCGTCATCTGATGGAACGGAAGTGACTGCTACAAAGCTTGGAAATGACTCTTGGGAAGTTCATACTAAGTCAGGATTTGGTGGGATTATTAGAGGAACGATTGCTACAAATACTGATGTGGCAACTGTTGTAAATACAAAACCAACAGCAACTTCACAAGATTATACTTCAACAAAAGGTACTGCGGTTGACCCTCGTAATGAAGCAAAAGCTGCAGTAAGCATCTCAGACTCTGAAGATACTAAATACGGAAAAACTACCTATATCACTCGAATCACAGTAACATCGCCTTCAGGAGTTCAAAAAGTATTTGATACTAAACAAGATGCAAATAACTACAATATTGCTAGTGGATATAGCTTAAATGAAGTAGGGGTATATACTGTTAAGATTGATGTTATTGATAGTAATGGAAATTACACTACTGAAGCAACAATCGGTGGAACTGAGTCGGGAGTTGATCATGGAGTTGATTCATCAACCGCTACAACAACCTACCATATTACAGTAACTGATACGATTGAAGGGCTTAATGTGACTTCGACTGATATTCAAGGTGCTACTCAAAAAGAAACTCCAACCTTTACATCTGTTGGAGATGAATCACCAGTAAAACCAAGTGCTTCTTCGCCTGCTAAGTTAGTAGATCCAAAAACAGGTGGATTTGTTGATACTCTAACAATTGATGGTCAGGGTACCTACTCAATTAATAATGAAACAGGTGAAGTAACTTTTGTTCCATTGAAGACATTCACCGGTACAGCTACACCTGTCACAGTTTCACTTACTGCAAAATTAGGAAAAGATGCTAATGATACGGATATTACAGCAACTGCTACAGCAACGTATACTCCAACTGTAATACCTGTTAAACCAACTTCTACAGATGATGAGTCTGAAGGACCTAAAGGACAAACACAAAACGGTACACCAACTTTTACTGGTGGTAAAGTTGAAGTAAATGGTGTAGAGAAGACTGTTGAAATTGATGAAAATGTTAAACCAACCTTTGATGATGGCACGACTAAGAAAGTTGTTCCGGGAGAAGGAACTTATACCATTGATGAAAATGGTGTGGTAACTTTCACACCAGAAAAAGACTTTGTTGGAAAGGCTTCAGGAGTTACAGTCAAACGAGTTGATAAGAACGGAACAGAAATAACTGCAAAATACACTCCAACTGTACGTCCAATTACTTCATTTGTAGATACTAAGGGGAATACATTAATTCCAAGCGAAGACGGCGAACAACCTAAGAAAGATATTCCAGGCTACCGCTTCGTAGAGACCAAGAAACTTCCAAATGGAGATACAGAGCACGTTTATGAGAAGGTTAAGACTAGTCATAAGGATAAGGAAGGGAACGAGATTCCAGGC
>NZ_KV822016.1:0-357 GCF_001815805.1 Streptococcus sp. HMSC072D05 | reverse complement strand
ATACGAATTCGAACTTAAAGAAGGTGACAAGGTCGTTGACACAGCTACAAACGCAGCAGACGGAACTGTTACTTTCAAAGAAATTGAGTACGCAGCAGTAGAAAAGCACACTTACACTATCTCTGAAAAAGCAGGTAGTGAAGGAGGTGTGACATACGACACTGCTACACATGAAGTGACAGTAAATGTTACAGATAACGGTCAAGGTCAACTTGAGGCGGCTGTTACAGGTAACAACCCAACCTTCACTAACGCTTATAAAGCTGCTTCAACAACTGTAAACATCACGGCTAAGAAAGTCTTGAATGGTAAGGTCCTTGAAGCTGGTAAATACGAATTCGAACTTAAAGAAGGTGA
>NZ_KV822015.1:0-239 GCF_001815805.1 Streptococcus sp. HMSC072D05 | reverse complement strand
ACTTCATTTACAGGAGCGTCTGTTGGTTTCTCGCTAACAGGGCCTGTTCCAACTGTTACGATTTCTGAGACCGCTGGAGTCGTCACTTCGTTAGAGAGTTCCTGGCTTCTCTCTACTTTTCCATCTACCATGTACTGACGGGTGACGATTGTACGCACGCCATCTTGACCAGCTTGAGTTATCTTGATTTGGCCAACTGGCAAGCTATCACTCTCTACTCGTTCTCGAGTGTAGGGTTC
>NZ_KV822014.1:0-423 GCF_001815805.1 Streptococcus sp. HMSC072D05 | reverse complement strand
TATTGCCGTTTCGTTCGTTTTGATGCGCTCATCAAGCGTTTTTTTATAATCATTATGTGCTTTTTGTAGGTCTGATTGATGATTTTGAAACTGTTTAACTAGATTTTGTGTTTGTGATTTCACATCTTCTAATTCTTGTTGGATTGCTGATTGAAAATCTTGTTTTAAATTATCGTTATTAATACGTTCCACATAGTGTTTTGCAACGCTAATAAATCTTTTTTGATTTTTTTCTGTGGCTTGATTAAAGTTCAAGGCCGTGGTCTCTATCGTTGTCAATAATTGTTCGTGACGCTTGTTTCGCTCGTTCTCTCTCTTTTCGATCTCTTCGAGCCTTTTCATCAGCAAGTCTTGCTGACTCTGCAGCTTGTCGGCGACGCTTAAGCTCATTTGTGTCTTGGGCGAATTTATCCCAATCTGATT
>NZ_KV822013.1:43109-44067 GCF_001815805.1 Streptococcus sp. HMSC072D05 | reverse complement strand
AAGTAAAACGGAAGTGAAGACAGCAGAAGGCACATGGAGCTTCAAGTCATACGACAAGACTTCAGAGACTGTCAACGGTTCAGATGTTAAGTTTGTAGGAACATGGGAATTTACAGCGAGCCCAGCATCAACAGTGACTCATAAAGCAGTTCACGAGTTTGTCAGCGGAACGCCAGGAAAAGAACTTCCACAAGAAGTGAAAACCTTGCTTCCAGCAGACCAAACAGACTTGAAAGATGGCAACAAAGTAACTCCAACGCAACCAAGTAAAACAGAAGTGAAGACAGCAGAAGGTACCTGGAGCTTCAAGTTCTACGATAAGACATCGGAAACAATTAATGGATCAGATGTTAAGTTTGTAGGTACATGGGAATTCACCCCATCCCCAACCTATAAGGCAACTCACGAGTTTGTCAGCGGAACTCCAGGAAAAGAACTTCCACAAGAAGTAAAAACTCTGCTTCCAGCAGACCAAACAGACTTGAAAGATGGCAACCAAGTAACTCCAACACAACCAAGTAAAACGGAAGTTAAGACAGCAGAAGGCACATGGAGCTTCAAGTCCTATGACAAGACATCTGAAACTATTAATGGAGCAGATGCCCACTTTATCGGTACTTGGGAATTCACTCCAGCGCCAACAGTGACTCATAAGGCAACTCACGAGTTTGTCAGCGGAACTCCAGGTAAAGAACTTCCACAAGAAGTGAAATCCCTGCTTCCATCAGACCAAACAGACTTGAAAGATGGCAGTCAAGCAACGCCAACGCAACCAAGTCAAACAGAAGTTAAGACAGCAGAAGGTACCTGGAGCTTCAAGTCTTATGACAAGACATCTGAAACCATCAATGGAGCAGATGTTAAGTTTGTAGGTACATGGGAATTTACAGCAACTCCAGTTCCAACAGTGACTCATAAAGCGGTTCATGAGTTTGTCAGCGGAACGCCAGGAAAAGAA
>NZ_KV822013.1:24481-43009 GCF_001815805.1 Streptococcus sp. HMSC072D05 | reverse complement strand
TGTCAGCGGAACGCCAGGAAAAGAACTTCCGCAAGAAGTGAAAACCTTGCTTCCGGCAGACCAAACAAACTTGAAAGATGGAAGTCAAGCAACACCAACGCAACCAAGTCAAACAGAGGTTAAGACTGCAGAAGGCACATGGAGCTTTAAGTCCTATGACAAAGCATCAGAAACCATCAATGGAGCGGATGCCCACTTCGTCGGTACTTGGGAATTTACCCCGGCACCAAATAAAAATTCTGGAAATAATAGCCAACCAGAAGAAGGAAGTAGTCAAACTAAGGCCTTGTTACCAAACACAGGCTCTGCAGTATCTGGTCTTCTTTCAATCATCGGTCTTGCCTTTGCAAGCCTAGCAGTTTTTGTCCTTCGCAAGAAAGACTAAGTCACTCTTAGTAAATGAGAGATTAACTGCTTAATTTCGTAGTATAAGAAGAGAGAACGAGAAATCGTTCTCTCTTTTTCTTGCATTTTATATCGAGATGTGATATAGTTTATATAACGAGGTGCGATATATCAAACTAAATAGGAGGTGTGATTAAATGGAATTAACAGATAAGATCAGGCGTGTTTACCTTCCCATGACTGAAACAGGTTTTTATATCTTGTTTTGTTTACAGAAGGAGAACCATGGATATGGTATCACACAAAAGGTCAAGGAAATGACAGATTCGCAAGTTTCGATTAGTCCTGGAACTATGTATGGGACCTTGTCAAAGATGGAAAAGGATGGCTTGATTTCCTTTGTCCGAGAAGAGGAAAAACGTAAAATCTATCAGATCACAGACTTGGGACGAAAAGTTTTAGATATTGAATTGAAACGTATTGAACGGCTCTACAGAAATAGTCGGGAGGAAGGATGATGGAAAAGAAAATTGTTTACCGAATTTTTACAATTGCGGATTATGAGAGTGAGGCTCTATACTTTAGAGAAATGCATGCTGAGGGCTGGAAACTTAGGAAAGTAAGCTATTCTATCTTATTGTTTGTAGTCAAGTATACCTTTGAAAAGTGTCAGCCTGAGCAGGTGTCTTATCAGTTGGATTTTTACCCGATGGAAAAATCAGAGAGATCCTCCTATTTACAACTATTTAAAGATTGTGGTTGGGAGCATATTACAGACTTTAATAGTTTTTCCTATTTTAGAAAAGCACATTCTGAAATTGAATCGGATTCAGAGTTTGAAATTTATAACGATGCTACTGGGAAGTTAGCTATGGTTAATCGCATTTTAAGACTGCGATTAGTACCTGTTTTACTTTTGCTAGCCATACATATACCATTCTTACTTAAATTGCTCAATAGAAGTAATGCGTATGGTCTATGGAGTTTTCTTGCGGTCGGGCTAGATGTTTTCTGGTCTTTAATCCTTTTGTTAATAGTTGCCTATATTAGCTGGAAGTTATGGCATAAAAAGAAGGAATTATCAGATTTATGATAGGCTAGGTATGCTCAAAATTGGAGGGGAAGTCATGATCAATAAAAAGCAATTTCGGATTTTTACCATTGTTGATTTGGACAAGGAAGAAGAGTATTTGCGTGAGATGCACTTGAAAGGCTGGAGATATAGAACGAGTCGTTTTGGTTTTTTCTATTTTTGCCAATGCCAACCTGACGATGTCATCTACCGTATCTATGATTCTAGATTTCTTAAAAAGTATAAGCATGAACTGCAAGATTTTAGAAATAGCGGTTGGGAATTGATAGAAACAGGTTTTTGTTCAATTCTTCGTAAACCAACTTCTGATATACTTTCAGAGGAGAAAGTCTATATGAGTAAGGGTCTCAGATGGGAAGTTATGCGGTCTAGACTTCGTTCCTGTATAGCCACTTTTTCAGGTGGTCTTGTTGTTTGCATGAGTTTGTATCGAGAAAACTTGTCTCAGTCTTTCTTTATTATTTTCTTTTTATACACTTGCTTAATTTCTTATCTAATCTATGGTTTTTTCAGACTTAAAAGGAAATACCAGGTAGATGAGTAGCAAGGTTCTAGGTCTTCAGACTGATTTTTAGCACTCTTGGTAAAAGAGTGCTAATTTTTTGAGTTTTTATCTTGACATTCTCTTCTAAGGGTGTATAATAGAATCATGAGTTAGCACTTGGGTACATAGAGTGCTAATCGATCGGACAGAGAGGAGTGATGAGATGGTTACAGAGCGTCAGCAGGATATTTTAAATCTGATCATTGACATCTTTACCAAAACGCACGAACCTGTCGGATCCAAGGCGCTACAAGAGTCTATCAATTCTAGTAGTGCTACCATTCGTAATGACATGGCAGCTCTAGAGAAGCAGGGTTTGCTTGAGAAGGCTCATACCTCAAGCGGTCGGATGCCAAGTGTCGCGGGATTTCAGTACTATGTGAAACACTCGCTTGCTTTTGACAGACTGGCTGAAAATGAGGTATACGAGATTGTCAAAGCCTTTGATCAGGAATTCTTCAAATTGGAGGATATCCTGCAAGAGGCTGCTAATCTACTGACAGACCTGAGCGGCTGTACGGTAGTAGCACTGGATGTTGAGCCGAGCAGGCAACGGTTGACAGCCTTTGATATCGTTGTTTTGGGGCAACATACAGCCTTGGCAGTATTTACCCTAGACGAGTCCCGAACGGTTACCAGTCAATTTCTGATTCCAAGGAACTTCTTGCAGGAAGATTTAAATCGCCTCAAGACCTTGATTCAAGAACGTTTCCTCGGTCACACGGTTCTAGATATTCACTACAAGATTCGGACGGAGATTCCGCAGATTATCCAGCGTTACTTCACAACAACGGACAATGTCATGGATCTCTTTGAACACATTTTTAAAGAAATGTTCAACGAAAACATTGTGGTATCGGGCAAGGTCAATCTCTTGAATTTTGCCAATCTAGCGGCCTATCAGTTCTTTGACCAACCGCAAAAGGTGGCTTTGGAGATTCGTGAGGGTCTGCATGAAGATCAGATGCAAAATGTTCGTGTTGCGGACAGTCAGGAATCCTGTCTAGCTAACCTAGCAGTGATTAGCAGTAAATTCCTCATTCCTTATCGAGGTTTTGGAATTCTAGCGATTATCGGTCCAGTCAACCTGGATTACCAGCAATTGGTCAACCAAGTCAATGTGGTCAATCGTGTTTTGACGATGAAGTTGACAGATTTTTATCGCTACCTCAGCAGCAATCATTACGAAGTAAATTAATTTTGAAATCAATAAAGGAGGCGAAAATGGCCCAAGATAAAAAAAACGAAGAAATGAAAGAAGAGGAAGTTGTGGAAACAACTGAAGAAACAACTCCTGAGAAGTCTGAGTTGGACTTGGCAAATGAACGTGCGGATGAGTTCGAAAACAAATACCTTCGCGCTCATGCAGAAATGCAAAATATCCAACGCCGTGCCAACGAAGAGCGTCAAAACTTGCAACGTTATCGTAGCCAAGACCTGGCAAAAGCAATCTTACCATCGCTCGACAACTTAGAACGTGCACTAGCCGTTGAAGGTTTGACAGACGATGTCAAAAAAGGATTGGAGATGGTGCAAGAGAGCTTAATTCACGCTTTGAAAGAAGAAGGAATCGAAGAAATCGCAGCTGACGGTGAATTTGACCATAACTACCATATGGCCATCCAAACTCTCCCAGCAGACGATGAACACCCAGCAGATACCATCGCCCAAGTCTTCCAAAAAGGCTACAAACTCCATGACCGCATCCTACGCCCAGCCATGGTAGTAGTATATAACTAGGCAATTCTGACGGTAGCTAAAGCAACTCGTCAGAAAACGGCAATCGCTATGGCGTCTGCCTAGCCTCCTTACTAACTCGTCGTCGAAATAATATCGATTTCGACTCCTCGTGTCGTAACATAATAGGAAACTTGTCCGAAACGACAATAAACTATGAAGAAAGATAAAAAAGTAGTTCAGCTTTGCAATAGTGAGCGAAGCGAACAAAAGACGATACTCTTCGCCGTGGCGTTATTTGCGCAAACTTTGAGACCTTAGGCTCAAAGTTTAGTCAAAGAGATTGACGAGTCAAGCTCTGACGGCGCCGCCACCTAAGAAGAGTATCAAAAAGAAAGAATATAAAATTTAAGGAGAAAAACACATGTCTAAAATTATTGGTATTGACTTAGGTACAACAAACTCAGCAGTTGCAGTTCTTGAAGGAACTGAAAGCAAAATCATCGCAAACCCAGAAGGTAACCGTACAACTCCATCTGTAGTATCATTCAAAAACGGAGAAATCATCGTTGGTGATGCTGCAAAACGTCAAGCAGTAACAAACCCAGATACTGTTATCTCTATCAAATCTAAGATGGGAACTTCTGAAAAAGTTTCTGCAAATGGAAAAGAATACACTCCACAAGAAATCTCAGCTATGATTCTTCAATACTTGAAAGGTTACGCTGAAGAGTACCTTGGTGAAAAAGTAACCAAAGCAGTTATCACAGTTCCAGCTTACTTCAACGATGCTCAACGTCAAGCAACTAAAGACGCTGGTAAAATCGCTGGTCTTGAAGTAGAACGTATCGTCAACGAACCAACTGCAGCAGCTCTTGCTTACGGTTTGGACAAGACTGACAAAGAAGAAAAAATCTTGGTATTCGACCTTGGTGGTGGTACATTTGACGTATCTATCCTTGAATTGGGTGACGGTGTCTTCGATGTATTGTCAACTGCAGGGGACAACAAACTCGGTGGTGACGACTTTGACCAAAAAATTATCGATCACTTAGTAGCAGAATTCAAGAAAGAAAACGGTATTGACTTGTCTACTGACAAGATGGCAATGCAACGTTTGAAAGATGCGGCTGAAAAAGCTAAGAAAGACCTTTCTGGTGTAACTTCAACACAAATCAGCTTGCCATTCATCACTGCAGGTGAGGCTGGACCTCTTCACTTGGAAATGACTTTGACTCGTGCGAAATTTGATGATTTGACTCGTGACCTTGTAGAACGTACAAAAGTTCCAGTTCGTCAAGCCCTTTCAGATGCAGGTTTGAGCTTGTCAGAAATCGACGAAGTTATCCTTGTTGGTGGTTCAACTCGTATCCCAGCCGTTGTAGAAGCTGTGAAAGCTGAAACTGGTAAAGAACCAAACAAATCAGTAAACCCTGATGAAGTGGTTGCTATGGGTGCTGCCATCCAAGGTGGTGTGATCACTGGTGATGTTAAAGACGTTGTCCTTCTTGATGTGACACCATTGTCACTTGGTATCGAAACAATGGGTGGCGTCTTCACAAAACTTATCGATCGCAACACTACTATCCCAACATCTAAATCACAAGTCTTCTCAACTGCAGCAGACAACCAACCAGCCGTTGATATCCACGTTCTTCAAGGTGAACGCCCAATGGCAGCTGATAACAAGACTCTTGGACGCTTCCAATTGACTGATATCCCAGCTGCACCTCGTGGAATTCCTCAAATCGAAGTAACATTTGATATCGACAAGAACGGTATCGTGTCTGTTAAGGCTAAAGATCTTGGAACTCAAAAAGAACAAACTATTGTGATCCAATCTAACTCAGGTTTGACAGACGAAGAAATCGACCGCATGATGAAAGATGCTGAAGCTAACGCTGAAGCAGATAAGAAACGTAAAGAAGAAGTAGACCTTCGTAACGAAGTAGACCAAGCTATCTTTGCGACTGAAAAGACAATCAAGGAAACTGAAGGCAAAGGCTTCGACGCAGAACGTGATGCTGCCCAAGCTGCCCTTGATGACCTTAAAAAAGCTCAAGAAGACAATAACTTGGACGAAATGAAAGCGAAACTTGAAGCATTGAACGAAAAAGCTCAAGGACTTGCTGTTAAACTCTACGAACAAGCCGCTGCAGCCCAACAAGCTCAAGCAGGAGCAGAAGGCGCACAAGCAACAGGAAACGCAGGAGATGACGTCGTAGACGGAGAGTTTACGGAGAAATAAAATAGTCCAGTGGACTATTTTATCCCGAGCTTTAAAATCAGAAGAGCGAGGGCGTTAAGAATGAGGAATCATTAAAATGATTGTCATTCTACGGCAATCGCTATGGCGACTTGCTAAAAGCCTTACTCGTTCAAAAAAAGTATAATCGACTTTGCTTTTGAATGTCGTAATGATAGGAAGAAATCCAGAGGTTGCAACCCAGCCTCTGTTTTTCGGTAAAAAGGGATGGAACCTGATTTGTTTGGGTTTTGTCTCATCAATATAAAAGAAAGGAATTGAACCCGACCTAAATTCTCGGAAAAAAGAGAAATCTGTCTAGGAGCATCGCTCCAGCGTCAGATTTCCTATTTTTCAGTCGAATTTTACGGTCTTGGTATCTTGTATGAACAATACTGAATTTTATGATCGTCTGGGGGTGTCGAAAAACGCTTCGGCAGACGAGATCAAAAAGGCTTATCGTAAGCTTTCGAAAAAATATCACCCAGATATCAACAAGGAGCCTGGCGCTGAGGAAAAATACAAGGAAGTTCAAGAAGCCTATGAGACTTTGAGTGACGACCAAAAACGTGCAGCCTACGACCAGTATGGTGCTGCGGGTGCCAACGGTGGCTTTGGTGGTGCTGGTGGTTTTGGTGGCTTTGACGGAGCAGGTGGCTTCGGTGGTTTTGAAGATATCTTCTCAAGTTTTTTCGGAGGAGGAGGAGCTTCACGCAATCCAAACGCTCCTCGTCAAGGGGATGACCTCCAGTATCGTGTGAACTTAACCTTTGAAGAAGCTATCTTCGGAACGGAAAAAGAAGTTAAATACAATCGTGAAGCCAGCTGTCGTACATGTAATGGCTCTGGTGCTAAGCCAGGGACAAGTCCAGTCACTTGTGGACGCTGTCATGGTGCTGGTGTCATTAACGTCGATACGCAGACTCCTCTTGGTATGATGCGTCGCCAAGTAACCTGTGATGTCTGTCATGGTCGCGGAAAAGAAATCAAAGATCCATGTACAACTTGTCACGGAACAGGGCATGAAAAACAAGCTCATAGCGTACATGTAAAAATCCCTGCTGGTGTGGAAACAGGCCAACAAATCCGCCTCGCTGGTCAAGGTGAAGCAGGCTTTAACGGTGGACCTTACGGGGACTTGTACGTGGTGGTTTCTGTTGAAGCCAGTGATAAATTTGAACGTGAAGGAACAACTATTTTCTACAAGTTAAATCTCAATATTGTCCAAGCAACTCTTGGAGATACTGTGGAAATTCCAACTGTTCATGGAGATGTTGAATTGGTTATCCCAGAAGGAACTCAGACTGGCAAGAAATTCCGTCTACGTGGCAAGGGAGCACCGAGCCTTCGTGGCGGTGCCGTTGGTGACCAATATGTTACTGTCAATGTCGTGACTCCGACAGGTTTGAACGACCGCCAAAAAGCTGCGCTTAAAGAATTCGCAGCTGCAGGTGACTTGAAAGTCAATCCAAAGAAAAAAGGCTTCTTTGACCATATAAAAGATGCCTTTGAAGGAGAATAAAGTAAAAAGAGCCATCGGGCTCTTTTTTACTTATCCTCAAGCTCCTGTGTTTCTTTTATCACAGCTAGTCTAGTTTGGAAATCTTTTTCCAAGACTTTAAATTTATAGGTTAAATCTTTTTGGTATTCCTTGATAAGGGCTTTTTGTTGGTCGATGATTTGTAGGCTGTTTTGGATGATATCCAAATCATCCTTGATAGCTTGGACGCGGTCAGTTGTATCTAGCACTTCATCCTGAATGGCTTGGCGATTTTTCACGACAAAATAACTTCCAGCTGCAGCTCCTGCGAATAGCAGTAGATTTGATAGTTTCATGGCATCTCCTTAGGCATTTCTAATGGTTTCAGCGACTTGGGCAAGTTTGTCAAAGTCAGGTTCGTGGGCGATAAAGTCAATCTTGAGGTCATCTTCTGCACCGTAGCGAGGTACGAGATGCACGTGAGTATGAAAGACCGTTTGACCAGCAACTTCCTCACAGTTGGCGATGATGTTCATTCCGGCAGCCTTGGTAGCCTTCATGACTTTTTGAGCTACCAGCGGCACTTGGGCAAAGAGTTGGCTAGCACTTGGGGCATCCATCTCCAAAAGATTGCGGTAGTGCTCTTTTGGTACAATGAGGGTGTGTCCAGGCGTTACTTGAGAGATATCAAGAAAGGCAAGAACCTGCTCATCTTCGTATACTTTTGAAGCAGGAATCTCCCCTGCGATAATCTTACAAAAAATGCAATCTGACATAAAATCCACCTCTACTGTATTGAATTTTGATATAATATAGCTACATTATACCAGATTCGGAGAAAATATGTTAGAAATTAAAAACCTGACAGGAGGCTATGTTCATGTCCCTGTCTTGAAAGATGTGTCCTTTACCGTTGAAAGTGGGCAGTTGGTTGGTTTGATTGGTCTCAACGGTGCTGGGAAATCAACGACTATCAATGAGATTATCGGTCTTTTGACGCCTTACAGTGGGGAAATTAAGATTAATGGTTTGACCTTGCGAGAAGATGCGACCAACTACCGCAAGCAGATTGGTTTCATCCCAGAGACGCCTAGCTTGTATGAGGAATTGACCCTCAGAGAGCATATCGAGACGGTTGCCATGGCCTATGGTATTGAGCAAAAAGTGGCTTTTGATCGTGTGGAACCTTTGTTAAAAATGTTCCGCCTGGACCAAAAATTAGACTGGTTTCCTGTGCATTTCTCCAAAGGGATGAAGCAGAAGGTCATGATTATCTGTGCCTTTGTCGTGGATCCTAGCCTCTTTATCGTGGATGAGCCTTTTCTTGGTCTCGATCCCTTGGCGATTGCCGACTTGATTCAGCTTTTGGAAGTAGAAAAGCAAAAAGGTAAGTCTATCCTCATGAGTACCCACGTGCTGGACTCGGCGGAGAAGATGTGTGACGCCTTTGTTATTCTCCACAAGGGGGAGGTGAGGGCTCAGGGGAACCTCCAGCAACTGCGCGAGACCTTTAGCATGCCTGAAGCGAGTTTGAATGATATTTACTTGGCTCTGACCAAAGAGGAGGAGCTATGAAAGACTTGTTTTTAAAGAGAAAGCAGGCTTTTCGTAAGGAGTGTGTCGGTTATCTGCGCTATGTTCTCAATGACCACTTTGTCTTGTTCCTGCTAGTTCTTATCGGTTTTCTAGCTTACCAGTATAGTCAACTCTTGCAAGATTTTCCTGAAAACCACTGGCCTATCCTCTTGTTTTTGGGGATTGTATCTGCCTTGCTTTTGGCTTGGGGAGGAATCGCGACCTACATGGAAGGACCTGACAAGCTCTTTCTCTTAGTCAGTGAAGAGGAGGTTAAGTCTCACCTCAAAGGGCAGACAGTGCGCTCACTGGTCTTTTGGCTCTTTGTCCAAACCCTTTTCTTGCTTTTATTTGCGCCCTTATTTTTAGCCATGGGTTATGGCTTGCCAGTCTTTCTCATCTATGTGCTTTTATTGGGAACTGGGAAATATCTCCTCTTTCGTCAAAAAGCCAGTAAATTTTTTACTGAGACTGGTCTCGACTGGGACTATGTGATTGCCCAAGAAAGCAAACGCAAGCAAGTTTTGCTTCGTTTCTTTGCTCTCTTTACTCAGGTCAAGGGCGTTTCAAATAGTGTCAAACGTCGCGCTTATCTGGATTTCATCCTTAGAACAGTTCAGAAAGTGCCGAGCAAGATTTGGCAAAACCTCTATCTCCGTTCTTACTTGCGAAATGGAGATCTCTTTGCCCTCAGTCTCCGCCTCCTCTTCCTATCCTTGTTAGCTGTGATTTTTATCGAGCAAGCTTGGATAGCGACGGCAGTGGTGGTTCTATTTAATTACCTCTTGCTCTTTCAGTTACTGGCCCTCTATCATGCCTTTGATTACCAATACTTGACCCAGCTCTTTCCGTTAGAAAAAGGGGAGAAAGAGAAAGGGTTGAAACAGATTGTAGTCGGTGTGGGAAGTGCAGTTCTTTTGTTAGAATTGCTGGTCGGAGCAGTGGTTTTTCAAGAAAAAATAGCCTTGTTGGCTCTTGTAGGGGCTAGTCTCTTCCTACAATTGTTTTATTTGCCTTACCAACTAAAAAGATTGGTTGACGAATAGACCAAAAACTAGTAGAATAGTAAGGAAACTTTATACGGAGGAAAGAAATGGACTTGGGTGATAATGAGCTAACGCTGACCCCTATCCCTGGGAAGAGCGGCAAAGCTTATATGGGAAGCTACCCTGATGGGAAGCGCGTCTTTGTAAAAATGAACACCTCTCCAATCCTACCTGGCCTAGCCAGAGAACAAATCGCTCCTCAATTACTATGGACTCGTCGTTTGTCAGATGGCCGTGATATGTGTGCTCAGGAATGGCTGACGGGCAAAATCTTGACCCCTTACGATATGAATCGCAAGCAGATTATTAATATCTTGAACCGCCTTCACCGCTCGCGTCCCTTGATGAAGCAGTTGAGCCGTTTGGGATATACCATGGAAACGCCAGTTGATTTGTTGCGTTCTTGGCAGCAAGGAGTTCCAGAAATCTTGAAGCAGAACCACTATTTGAACAGTGTGATTGCTGAGCTAGGTAAGACGGTTCCAGGTTTTAGGGAAGACCATGCAACGATTGTGCATGGAGATCTTCGTCATAGTAATTGGATTGAGACAGAGAGTGGACTCGTTTATCTAGTGGATTGGGATTCGGTTCGTCTGACGGATCGTATGTTTGATGTAGCGCATTTGCTATGCCACTACATTCCGGATCATCAGTGGCGCCAATGGTTGAGAGACTACGGCTATAAGTACAATCAGACAGTGTTAGATAAATTGTATTGGTATGGTCAGTATTCTTACTTGAACCAGATTGCCAAATACTGTGAAAATCAAGATTTAGACAATGTAAACCGGGAGATTTACGCCTTGCGCGTCTTCCGTGACAAGTATGGAAAGAAGAGATGAGAGTTAGAAATCGTAAAGGGGCGACAGAATTACTAGAGGCCAATCCTCAGTATGTGGTCCTCAATCCCTTGGAAGCTAAAGGGAAATGGCGAGACTTGTTTGGAAATGATCATCCTATTCATGTAGAGGTTGGAAGTGGGAAAGGGGCCTTCGTATCAGGAATGGCCAAGCAAAATCCTGACATCAACTACATCGGGATTGATATCCAAAAGTCGGTATTGAGTTATGCCTTGGATAAGGTATTAGAAGTTGGAGTGCCAAATATCAAATTGCTGTGGGTAGATGGTTCAGATTTGACTGACTACTTTGAAGACGGTGAGATTGATCGTCTCTACCTAAACTTTTCTGATCCCTGGCCTAAAAAACGCCATGAAAAACGTCGTTTGACTTACAAGAGTTTCTTGGATACCTTCAAGCGCATCTTGCCTGAGAATGGGGAAATCCATTTCAAGACAGACAATCGTGGCTTATTTGAGTATAGTCTAGTGAGCTTTTCTCAGTATGGGATGAAACTCAATGGTGTTTGGCTAGACTTGCATGCCAGTGATTTTGAAGGCAATGTCATGACAGAATATGAGCAAAAATTCTCCAGCAAAGGTCAAGTGATCTACCGAGTTGAGGCAGAATTTTAAGAAATAGCTTGAAAACCAGCTGTTTGAGTGCTAATACTTTACATAAATTGACAAACGTGCTATACTGATAGTAAGAATATGAGAAAGAGAGGCGGGGAAATATCTTCGCCTCTTGCTTATGAGGAGGTGGACACAATCGCAACAATCGTAGAATTAGTCAGAGAAGTTGTAGAACCTGTCATCCAAGCGCCTTTCGAGCTCGTGGATATCGAGTATGGAAAGATTGGCAGTGACATGATTCTCAGTATTTTTGTAGATAAACCCGAAGGAATTACCTTGAACGACACGGCAGACCTGACAGAAATCATCAGTCCTGTCCTAGACACTATCAAGCCAGATCCCTTCCCAGAACAATATTTCCTAGAAATCACCAGTCCAGGCTTGGAACGTCCTTTGAAAACCAAGGATGCTGTCGCTGGAGCAGTTGGGAAATACATCCATGTCGGGCTCTACCAAGCCATCGATAAACAAAAAGTCTTTGAAGGAACTTTGGTATCCTTTGAAGAGGATGAGTTGACCATGGAATATATGGACAAGACACGTAAGAAAACCGTCCAAATTCCATACAGTTTAGTATCAAAAGCACGTTTAGCAGTAAAACTATAGAAAAGAAAGGATAGCTTTTGAGGATTCAAAAGTAAAAAGAACATGAGTAAAGAAATGCTAGAGGCCTTCCGCATTTTGGAAGAAGACAAGGGAATCAAAAAAGAAGACATCATCGACGCAGTAGTAGAGTCGCTTCGTTCCGCTTATCGCAGACGCTATGGTCAATCTGATAGCGTAGCTATTGACTTCAACGAAAAAACAGGTGACTTTACAGTTTATACTGTCCGTGAAGTTGTTGATGAAGTATTTGATAGCCGTTTGGAAATCAGCTTGAAAGATGCCCTTGCCATTAATTCAGCCTATGAGCTTGGTGACAAAATCAAATTTGAAGAAGCACCTGCTGAGTTTGGTCGTGTAGCAGCCCAATCTGCCAAACAAACCATCATGGAAAAAATGCGCAAGCAAACACGTGCCATCACTTATAATACTTATAAAGAACATGAACAAGAAATCATGTCTGGTACAGTAGAACGTTTTGACAACCGCTTTATCTATGTCAACCTTGGCAGCATCGAAGCCCAATTGTCAAAACAAGACCAAATCCCTGGAGAAGTCTTTGCTTCCCACGACCGTATTGAAGTCTACGTTTACAAGGTTGAAGATAACCCTCGTGGTGTCAACGTCTTTGTTAGCCGTAGTCATCCTGAAATGATCAAACGCTTGATGGAGCAAGAAATTCCAGAAGTTTACGATGGAACTGTTGAAATCATGAGCGTAGCCCGCGAAGCTGGTGACCGTACGAAAGTTGCCGTTCGTAGCCACAATCCAAACGTGGACGCTATCGGGACAATCGTTGGACGTGGTGGTGCCAATATCAAGAAAATCACCAGCAAATTCCACCCAGCTCGTTACGATGCCAAGAGTGATCGTATGATTCCTGTCGAAGAAAACATCGACGTTATCGAGTGGGTAGCAGATCCAGCTGAGTTTATCTACAATGCTATCGCACCTGCAGAGGTTGACCAAGTTATCTTTGATGAAAATGACAGCAAACGTGCCTTAGTCGTTGTGCCTGATAACAAGCTTTCTCTTGCTATCGGTCGTCGTGGACAAAACGTTCGCTTGGCGGCTCACTTGACGGGTTACCGTATCGATATCAAGTCTGCCAGCGAATTTGAAGCTATGGAAGAAGCAGGTCAAGTGGATTACGCAGCTGCGGACGAATTGATCGAAGAATAAAAGCTGCTAGAGGAGGGAAAGATGAAAACAAGAAAAATCCCTTTGCGCAAGTCTGTTGTATCCAATGAAGTGATTGATAAGCGTGATCTGCTCCGCATTGTCAAGAACAAAGAAGGGCAAGTCTTTATCGATCCGACAGGCAAGGCCAATGGTCGAGGCGCTTATATCAAGCTAGACAATGCAGAAGCCCTAGAGGCAAAAAAGAAGAAAGTCTTTAACCGCAGCTTTAACATGGAAGTGGAAGAAAGCTTTTATGACGAGTTGATCGCTTATGTGGATCACAAAGTGAAAAGAAGAGAGTTAGGACTTGAATAAGCAAAAGATAAGCAATCTCTTGGGACTTGCTCAACGAGCAGGCCGGATCATATCGGGTGAGGAATTGGTGGTCAAGGCTATCCAAGACCAGAAAGCCAAGCTAGTCTTTCTAGCCAATGATGCTGGTCCCAATCTGACCAAGAAGATTCAAGATAAAAGTGACTATTATCAAGTAGAAGTTATAACCGTGTTTTCAACACTGGAATTAAGCATAGCAGTCGGAAAATCGAGAAAGGTTTTGGCTGTGACAGATGCTGGATTTACAAAGAAAATGAGGTCTCTTATGGAATAGAAGAGGAGGACATGATTTGTCTAAGAAAAGATTGTACGAAATCGCAAAAGAACTTGGAAAAGAAAGTAAAGAAGTTGTAGCGCGTGCAAAAGAGTTGGGCTTGGATGTGAAAAGCCACTCATCGAGCGTAGAAGCAGTTGCTGCTGAACAAATCGCAGCTAGCTTTAAACCTGCACCTGCTCCTAAGGCAGAAGCAAAACCTGCAGCACCAAAAGCAAGTGTAGAAAAGAAAGCAGAAAAGCCTGTATCAGCTAAACCAGTAGCCGCTAAGGAAGAAAGTAAATCAGCTACACCTGCAGCTCCTAAAGAAGAAAAAGTAGTGGCCGCAAGACCACAAAGTCGAAACTTCAAGGCGGAGCGTGAGGCGCGTGCCAAAGAGCAGGCAGAGCGACGCAAACAAAACAAGGGCAACAACCGTGACCAACAACAAAACGGCAACCGTCAGAAAAACGACGGCCGTAATGGTGGCAAACCTGGTCAAGGGAACCGCGACAATCGCCGATTTAACGACCAAGGGAAAAAACCACAAGGTCAAGGGAATCGTGGCAATGATCGCCGTCAGCAACAAGACTTCCAGCCAAAACAAGCTGGACCACGTGTTGACTTTAAAGCCCGTGCAGCAGCCCTGAAAGCAGAGCAAAATGCAGAGTACGCACGCTCAAGCGAGGAGCGCTTCAAACAATCGCAAGCTGCCAAAGAAGCCTTGGCTCAAGCTAATAAACGCAAGGAACCAGAGGAAATCTTTGAAGAAGCTGCTAAGCTAGCTGAACAAACGCAGCCAGCAGTAACAGTAGCTCCTGTAGCGAAAGAAGCGCCAGTGGATACACGTCGTAAAAAACAAGCTCGACCAGACAAAGAACGTGACGATTATGATCACGAAGAAGATGGTCCTAGAAAACAACAAAAGAATCGAAGTAGTCAGAATCAAGTGAGAAATCAAAGAAATAGTAACTGGAATAACAACAAGAAAAATAAAAAAGGCAACAAGCAAAACAACCGTAACCAGACTCCAAAACCTGTTACAGAGCGTAAGTTCCACGAATTGCCAACAGAATTTGAGTATACAGATGGTATGACTGTTGCGGAAATCGCAAAACGTATCAAACGTGAACCAGCAGAAATCGTTAAGAAACTCTTTATGATGGGTGTCATGGCCACACAAAACCAATCCTTGGATGGAGAAACCATCGAACTCCTCATGGTGGATTACGGTATCGAAGCCAAACAAAAGGTTGAAGTGGATAATGCTGACATCGAACGTTTCTTTGTCGAAGATGGCTATCTCAATGAAGATGAATTGGTTGAGCGTCCACCAGTTGTAACCATCATGGGACATGTTGACCATGGTAAGACAACCCTCTTAGATACCCTTCGTAACTCTCGTGTAGCGACAGGTGAAGCAGGTGGTATCACTCAGCATATCGGTGCTTACCAAATCGTGGAAAATGGCAAGAAGATTACCTTCCTTGATACACCAGGACACGCGGCCTTTACTTCTATGCGTGCGCGTGGTGCATCTGTTACCGATATTACTATCTTGGTTGTAGCGGCCGACGACGGGGTTATGCCTCAGACTATCGAAGCCATCAACCACTCAAAAGCGGCCAACGTTCCAATCATCGTAGCTATCAACAAGATTGATAAACCAGGTGCCAACCCAGAACGTGTTATCGGTGAATTGGCAGAGCATGGTGTTATGTCAACAGCTTGGGGTGGAGATTCTGAATTTGTTGAAATCTCAGCTAAATTCAACCAAAATATCGAAGAATTGTTGGAAACAGTCCTTCTTGTGGCTGAAATCCAAGAACTCAAAGCAGACCCAACAGTTCGTGCGATCGGTACGGTTATCGAAGCTCGTTTGGATAAAGGAAAAGGTGCGGTCGCAACCCTTCTTGTTCAACAAGGTACCTTGAATGTCCAAGATCCAATCGTTGTCGGAAATACCTTCGGTCGTGTCCGTGCTATGACCAATGACCTTGGTCGTCGTGTCAAGGTGGCTGGACCATCAACACCAGTTTCTATCACAGGTCTGAACGAAGCGCCAATGGCAGGTGACCACTTTGCCGTTTACGAAGATGAAAAATCTGCGCGTGCAGCCGGTGAAGAGCGTGCGAAACGTGCCCTCATGAAACAACGTCAAGCTACCCAACGTGTCAGCCTTGAAAACCTCTTTGATACACTTAAAGCTGGTGAGCTCAAGTCAGTTAATGTCATCATCAAGGCCGACGTACAAGGTTCTGTTGAAGCCCTTTCTGCCTCACTTCAAAAGATTGACGTAGAAGGTGTCAAAGTTACCATCGTTCACTCAGCGGTCGGTGCCATCAATGAGTCTGACGTGACTCTTGCCGAAGCTTCAAATGCCTTTATCGTTGGTTTCAACGTACGCCCTACACCACAAGCTCGTCAACAAGCGGAAGCTGACGATGTAGAAATCCGTCTCCACAGCATTATTTACAAGGTTATCGAAGAGATGGAAGAAGCTATGAAAGGGATGCTTGACCCAGAATTTGAAGAAAAAGTTATCGGTGAAGCAGTTATCCGTGAAACCTTCAAGGTATCTAAAGTGGGAACCATCGGTGGATTCATGGTTATCAACGGTAAGGTTACCCGTGATTCTAAAGTCCGTGTTATCCGTGACGGTGTCGTAATCTATGATGGCGAACTCGCCAGCTTGAAACACTACAAAGACGACGTCAAAGAAGTTACAAACGGTCGTGAAGGTGGATTGATGATTGATGGCTACAATGATATCAAGACTGATGATGTGATTGAGGCCTATGTCATGGAAGAAATCAAACGATAATAGAGAAACGATAGCTCATTTGACTCGTTGTCAACAGCGCCTTGATGAACTTTAGTTCTATCAAAGGCTTGTTTCCTAGATTCAAATGGCTCTAGTTCCTCTATCTAACAGAAATAGCTAGGTCTGCTGGCCTAGCTTTTGGTTCAAAGTAGAGAAAGGAATATCATGGCAAATCATTTCCGTACGGATCGTGTAGGCATGGAAATCAAGCGTGAAGTCAATGAGATTTTGCAAAAGAAAGTCCGTGATCCCCGTGTTCAAGGTGTGACCATCACAGATGTTCAGATGCTAGGTGACTTGTCTGTTGCCAAGGTTTACTACACCATTTTGAGTAACCTTGCTTCAGATAATCAAAAAGCTCAAATCGGGCTTGAAAAAGCAACTGGTACCATCAAACGTGAACTTGGTCGCAATTTGAAATTGTACAAAATCCCAGATTTGACCTTCGTCAAAGACGAATCCATCGAATATGGAAACAAGATTGACGCAATGCTACGCAATCTGGATAAGAACTAATACTCTTCGAAAATCAAATTCAAACCATGTCAGCGTCGCCTTTCCGTACTCAAGTACAGCCTGCGGCTAGCTTCCTAGTTTGCTCTTTGATTTTCATTGAGTATAAGAAAGAGGGGATTCCCCTCTTTTTTCTTGTCGGAGTAGTTTGTTTGCTAATCATCGATATATTGCCCTTGTAAAACGCAGTTTAAAAAATTTGTAAATTTCAAATAGTATGATATGATAAAGCTTGATATAAATGAAAAACGGAGAGATATATGGCTAAACAAGATATAGCTATGCAAGTACTACAACAAGTGGTGAAACTACCCGTAGTCAAAGTTGATCGAGAGAAATTTTTAGTAGAAAAGTTTTCCAAGGAATTAGATCGCAAGGATATTGCAACCTTATTAGAACAAGGGCCAACTTCTTTGTTACCTCAGGAAAGCTTGGACCGAGTGGCAAAGGCCTGTATTAAGGACAATGTCCTGTTAGCCAGTGGAACTTCGGTTTTGGCAGGTTTACCTGGAGGCCTTGTCATGGCGATTACTATTCCGACAGATGTAGCCCAGTTTTACGCTTTCTCGTTAAAGCTAGCTCAGGAACTAGGGTATATTTACGGATTTGATGATCTCTGGGCATCGCGCAATGAGTTAAGCGAGGAAGCTAAAAACACACTCCTACTGTATCTCGGTGTGATGCTGGGAGTAAATGGCGCAGGTGCCCTGCTTCGATCAGGCGGTGTGACAGTAGCCAAGCAAGTCATAAAAGTAGTGAACAAGAAAGCCTTGACAAAAACTCTTTGGTATCCAATTTTAGAAAAAGTTTTGAAAATTTTTGGTGTCAATCTGACAAAAGGAGGCCTAGCTAAAGGGATGGGGAAAGTGATTCCTATCCTAGGTGGAGTCATTTCTGGTGGCTTAACCTTTGCGACCATGAAACCGATGGGAGAAAGATTGCAACAGGAATTGTCCAAGCTAGTCAACTACAATGAAGTGCAATATCAAAGAGACGTTGATACTATCCGAAAAGAGGTCGAAATCATCGAAGGAGAGTAATATGGGATTCATTAAAATTCTGACCAAGACTTACGGGAATTACTTTTTTGTGATGCAAAGCATCAAAGTCCTGAAGAACATGAAAAGAGATGACAATGCTCTAGTAGGTTTCGGGAAAGTACTGCTTGCTGACAAGCTGATGGATGTAGCCCAGTGGCTCGCAAAACCAGATGATAAGGAATAACTTGAAATGAAAGAAACTAGCAGGAACTCTTCTGCTAGTTTTTTAATCTCTTTCCATATGGTATAATATAAGCAGTAAAATCATTTTATACTCTTCGAAAATCTCTTCAAACCACGT
>NZ_KV822013.1:6172-24381 GCF_001815805.1 Streptococcus sp. HMSC072D05 | reverse complement strand
AGTTTGCTCTTTGATTTTCATTGAGTATTAGAACATACATGGAGGTCGTCATGGACAATATCATCGATGTGTCAATTCCCGTTGCAGAAGTGGTAGACAAGCACCCGGAAGTCTTGGAAATCCTAGTAGAGCTCGGTTTTAAACCACTTGCTAATCCCTTGATGCGCAACACTGTTGGGCGCAAAGTATCGCTTAAGCAGGGTTCTAAACTCGAAGGAACTCCTATGGACAAGATTGTCCGCACGCTAGAAGCAAACGGCTATGAAGTGATTGGATTAGACTAATGGCAGATGAACGGATTCATATCCTACGGGATATTTTGCTAGAATTGCACAATGGTGCCTCTCCTGAGTCGGTTCAGGAGCGTTTTGATGCGACTTTTACAGGTGTTTCAGCTATCGAGATTTCTCTCATGGAGCACGAATTGATGAACTCAGATTCAGGAGTCACCTTTGAAGATGTCATGGAACTCTGTGATGTCCATGCTAATCTTTTTAAAAATGCAGTTAAGGGTGTCGAAGTAGAGGATACCGAGCATCCTGGCCACCCCGTTCGCGTCTTCAAGGATGAAAATCTAGCTCTCCGTGCAGCTTTGATTCGCATTCGGAGACTGTTGGATACCTATGAGTCTATGGAAGATGAGGAAATGCTGGCAGAGATGCGCAAGGGCTTGGTACGTCAAATGGGGCTGTTGGGGCAATTTGACATCCATTATCAGCGCAAGGAAGAGCTCTTTTTTCCCATCATGGAGCGCTATGGTCACGATTCACCTCCTAAAGTCATGTGGGGAGTGGACGATCAGATCAGAGAACTCTTTCAGACAGCTCTAGCGACGGCTAAGGCACTACCAGAAGTGGCGATTTCCACTGTAAAGGAGGCCTTTGAAGCTTTTGCGACAGAGTTTGAAAGTATGATTTTCAAGGAAGAGTCCATCCTCCTCATGATTCTCCTTGAGTCTTTCACCCAGGATGACTGGATTCAGATTGCGGAGGAGAGCAATGCCTACGGCTATGCCATCATTCGTCCGTCCGAGAAATGGGTGCCAGAACGACAGAGTTTCGTTGAGGAAAAGAGTGCAGAGGAGCCCGTGCAGCTGGACACGGCTGAAGGTCAAGTTCAGCAAGTTATCGATACACCAGAAGGCCAGTTCACCATTACCTTTACCCCTAAGGAAAAGGAAGCAGTGCTGGACCGTCATAGTCAACAGGCTTTTGGCAATGGTTATCTCTCCGTCGAGCAGGCCAATCTCATCCTCAATCACCTCCCTATGGAGATCACTTTTGTCAATAAAGACGATATTTTTCAGTATTACAATGACAATACGCCAGCTGATGAGATGATTTTCAAACGGACGCCGTCCCAAGTCGGGCGCAATGTAGAACTCTGCCATCCGCCCAAATATCTAGAAAAGGTGAAGGCCGTTATGCAAGGTCTTCGTGAAGGGGTCAAGGACAAGTATGAAATGTGGTTCAAGTCAGATTCGCGAGGCAAGTTTGTCCACATTACCTATGCTGCGGTACACGATGAAAACGGGGAATTCCAAGGCGTGTTGGAGTATGTTCAGGATATCCAGCCCTACCGAGAGATTGATACGGACTTCTTCCGTGGATTAGAATAAGGAGAATCAATGAGTTACGAACAGGAATTTATGAAGGAATTTGAAGCTTGGGTCAATACCCAGATCATGATCAACGACATGGCGCACAAGGAAAGTCAAAAGGTCTACGAAGAAGACCAAGACGAACGTGCCAAAGATGCCATGATTCGCTACGAAAGTCGCTTGGATGCCTACCAGTTCTTGCTTGGTAAGTTCGAAAATTTCAAGGCAGGCAAGGGATTCCATGATTTGCCAGAAGGATTGTTTGGTGAGCGAAACTATTAAAATACAGATACTTTCTTGATTTTTTCCCAAAATCTTGATAGAATATCTTTATTAAATCCTTGTCAGAGCAGGGATTTTTTATTGAAAGGATTTTATCATGTCAAAGAAACTCCAACGTAAAAAACAATTGCGAAATAGCCTTCGTCGCTCAGGTGCCTTTTCAAGTACGGTGACCAAAGTTGTCGAAGAGACCAAAAAAGTCGTGAAACACGCAGAAAAATCTGCCAGCGAAGCAGGAAAAGTTGTCTCTAAAAAAGTGGAACAAGCAGTAGAAGCGACCAAGGAACAAGCTCAAAAAGTAGCCAATTCAGTAGAAGATTTCGCAGCTACTTTGGGTGGCCTCTCAGTAGATCGTGCTAAGACTTTCTATGATGAGGGGATCAAGTCGGCTGCTGACTTTAAAAACTGGACTGAAAAAGAACTCCTTGCTTTGAAAGGAATTGGCCCAGCTACCATTAAGAAATTAAAAGAGCACGGAATCAGCTTCAAGTAATCTTTCTTGCCCCTTGCATTTCCGAGAAAAACTTGCTACAATAGAGCCATTAGAGGTGTTTTGAATCCCACATTTTACAGAAAGTGGCGGTGCTGAGAAGTCCACAAATGTGTCAAAACTAGTTGCTAATGACTGAAAATGAAATAAAAATGTCTTTTTGTTTTAAAGACGAGAGTTGCGGGCTTTGCCCGAAATTGGGTGGTACCGCGGATAAGCACATTCGTCCCTGTCATGGATATGGCAGGGACGATTTTTTGTAGAAAGCGAGGTAGAAGGATGACAAGAGCAGAGTTGCCAGAAAGAATCGAAACAGAACGTCTCGTTTTACGAGTCCGAACAGTGGCTGATGCCGAGGATATCCATGCCTACGCCAGTCTCCCAGAGGTCGCCTATCCAGCAGCATTTCACCCCGTCAAGAGCTTGGAAGATGAGATTTATTATCTGGAGCATATTCTGCCCGAGCGTAATGAAAAGAACAATCTCCCAGCGGGCTATGGAATTGTCGTTAAAGGAACCGATAAGGTCATCGGCTCTGTTGATTTCCCTCGTCGTCACGAGGATGATGTCTTGGAGATTGGCTATATCTTACATCCAGACCATTGGGGTCTAGGTTATGTTCCAGAAGCAGCGCGTGCCTTGATTGACCTAGCTTTTAAAGAACTGGGTCTTCATAAGATTGAGATGACTTGCTTTGGCTACAATGCCCAAAGTCAACGAGTCGCGGAAAAATTAGGCTTTACCCTCGAAGCTCGCATAAGAGAACGCAAAGATGCCCAAGGCAATCGTTGTGACAGTTTGATATATGGCTTGCTGAGGAGTGAGTGGGAAGCTAGAAGTTGATAGTTGAACTGTTCGAGAAAATCGAACAGTTGGGATGTATTGAAGAATTTCGAAAGCGAGGTGAGAGGATTGGAAACAAGCCAGATTATTACTCTAATTAGTGGAGCAGGAATAGGGGCTATCTTGAGTGCGATTTTAGTGTTTGTTAATAATAGTAAAAGAAATCAACTTGATTATATTACTAAAGAACGCTCTGAATGGAGAAAAAACATAAAGTTGATAATTGTTGATTTGCTAAATGGAGAAAATAGGGAATCTGCAGTAAATAGTCTTAGAACACAAATCAATCCATACGGCTATTGTAGAAATATTAAATATACTAATGAGTATTACATGAAAGATGGACATATTTGGGACCTTTTAAATGATTTTGATTACTCAGAAGAAAAATCGCAAATACTCAGTCAGTATTTAAGGTTACTCTTGAAATATGATTGGGAACGTTCAAAAAATGAGGTTAGAATTAATAATAATTTCTTATGGAATTTTTTAAGATGGGGATTGATAATTCTAAACTTAATAATGTTATTTTGGGCGGGAAATGTGAATAATGAAGTAAATATGTATTTATCATTATTTTCAGTTATTCTTTTATTTTTACAACCGCACCTAATAGAATTTCTATCTAAACTCAATTTTGATTCGCCTAAAGAAAAAACTATTTTAATGTTAACCTTTTTAGTAGGATTTGTATCACCTTATCTTTATTCACTTTATTTAACATTTATTTTATTAAATTTTTATAATCTATTTAAATTGAATTTTCTGGTAAATATCTTCCCGTTAATTTTGATGTTAATTATAATTTCTTCCGAACTTTTGCTTATTTATCAAATTTTTAATATAGACTATAAATATATTTCTCAAATAAAAAAGATAGAAAAAAATAGGACTGATTTAGAGTTAAAATATTACGAAATTTATAATTTAAACTCTAGATTGAAACAAAAATCATGGGATATAAAGTATAATATAACAAAAGAAGATGTTAATAAACTAAAAAAAGAACAGATAAAATTACGCAAGAAAATAAATAAGAAACTAAACAAGAAATTAAAAAGAAACTAATTATTAAGGAGAACACACATGTCTAAAGAACTTTCACCTAAATACAATCCAGCCGAGGTTGAGGCTGGTCGTTACCAAAAATGGCTTGATGCCGATGTTTTCAAGCCTTCTGGCGATAAAAAGGCTAAGCCTTATTCTATCGTGATTCCACCACCAAACGTAACTGGGAAACTCCACCTTGGTCACGCTTGGGATACGACTTTGCAGGATATCATTATCCGTCAAAAACGGATGCAAGGTTTTGATACGCTTTGGCTTCCAGGTATGGACCACGCGGGGATTGCGACTCAAGCTAAGGTTGAGGAGCGCTTGCGTGGTGAGGGTATTAGCCGTTACGACCTCGGTCGTGAAAAATTCCTAGATAAAGTCTGGGAATGGAAAGACGAATATGCGACGACTATCAAGGAACAATGGGGCAAGATGGGGCTCTCTGTAGACTACTCTCGTGAGCGTTTCACTCTTGACGAAGGTTTGTCAAAAGCTGTTCGCAAGGTCTTTGTGGACCTTTACAAGAAAGGCTGGATCTACCGTGGTGAGTTTATCATCAACTGGGATCCAGCAGCTCGCACAGCCCTTTCTGATATCGAGGTGATTCACAAGGACGTCGAAGGTGCCTTCTACCACATGAACTACATGCTGGAAGATGGCTCACGCGCCCTTGAAGTTGCGACAACTCGTCCTGAAACTATGTTTGGGGATGTTGCGGTTGCGGTCAATCCAGAAGACCCACGCTACAAGGACCTGATTGGTAAAAATGTCATCCTTCCAATTGCTAATAAATTGATTCCAATCGTTGGGGACGAGCATGCAGATCCTGAATTTGGTACTGGTGTCGTGAAAATCACGCCTGCCCACGATCCAAACGACTTCTTGGTTGGTCAACGCCACAACTTGCCACAAGTCAACGTCATGAACGACGACGGAACCATGAATGACTTGGCCTTCGAATTTGCTGGCATGGACCGTTTTGAAGCTCGTAAGGCAGTCGTTGCTAAGTTGGAAGAAATCGGTGCCCTCGTTAAAATCGAAAAACGGGTCCACAGTGTTGGTCACTCAGAACGTACAGGTGTTGTGGTTGAGCCACGCTTGTCTACACAATGGTTCGTTAAGATGGACCAATTAGCTAAGAACGCTATTGCCAACCAAGACACAGACGATAAGGTAGAATTCTACCCACCTCGTTTCAACGATACCTTCCTCCAATGGATGGAAAATGTCCACGACTGGGTAATCTCTCGTCAGCTCTGGTGGGGTCACCAAATCCCTGCTTGGTATAATGCTGAGGGTGAAATATATGTCGGCGAAGAAGCTCCAGAAGGTGATGGATGGACTCAGGACGAAGACGTCTTGGATACGTGGTTCAGTTCGGCTCTTTGGCCATTCTCTACCATGGGCTGGCCTGATGTCGACTCAGAAGACCTTAAACGTTATTATCCAACATCAACTTTGGTGACTGGTTATGATATTATTCCGTTCTGGGTGTCTCGGATGATTTTCCAAGGTTTGGAATTTACAGGCCGTCAGCCATTCCAAAACGTCCTTATCCACGGTCTCATCCGTGACGAACAAGGACGCAAGATGTCTAAATCTCTTGGAAACGGGATTGACCCAATGGATGTTATCGAGAAATACGGTGCCGATGCCCTTCGTTGGTTCCTTTCAAACGGTTCTGCACCAGGACAAGACGTGCGCTTCTCTTACGAAAAAATGGATGCTTCATGGAACTTCATTAACAAGTTCTGGAACATCTCTCGCTACATCCTCATGAACAATGAAGGCTTGACCCTTGAGCAAGCTACTGCCAATGTGGAAAAAGTTGTCAACAAGGAAGCTGGCAATGTCACAGACCGCTGGATTCTCCATAACCTTAATGAAACTATCGGCAAAGTCACTGAAAACTTTGATAAGTTTGAATTTGGTGTGGCTGGACACATCCTCTACAACTTCATCTGGGATGAGTTTGCGGACTGGTACGTTGAGTTGACCAAGGAAGTCCTTTATAGCGACAACGAAGAAGAGAAAGTCATCACACGTTCTGTTCTCCTTTACACTTTGGACAAGATCCTTCGTCTCCTCCACCCAATCATGCCGTTCGTGACAGAGGAAATCTTTGGACAAATCTCAGAAGGTTCTATCGTTACAGCAACATACCCAACTGTCAACCCAGCCTTTGAAGACCTTGCGGCTCACACTGGTGTAGAAAGCCTCAAAGACTTGATCCGTGCCGTTCGTAATGCGCGTGCGGAAGTAAACGTAGCACCAAGCAAGCCAATCACCATCCTTGTTAAGACAAGCGATAGCGACTTGGAAGCCTTCTTTAACAGCAATGTCAACTACATCAAACGCTTCACAAATCCAGAACACTTGGAAATCGCATCAAACATCCCTGCACCTGAACTCGCTATGTCAAGCGTCATCACAGGAGCAGAAATCTACCTGCCGCTCGCAGACCTCCTCAATGTCGAAGAAGAACTCGCTCGCCTCGACAAGGAACTGGCTAAATGGCAAAAAGAACTGGATATGGTAGGCAAGAAGCTCTCTAACGAACGATTCGTAGCCAATGCCAAACCAGAAGTCGTCCAAAAAGAACGCGACAAACAAGCCGACTACCAAGCGAAATACGATGCGACTGTAACACGTATTGATGAGATGAAGAAATTAGTGAAATAAAATTTATTGAAAATAAGGAAAATATAGCATGTCAAATATATTAGAAAAATATAGTGAAAAAGATTTGATTGATGTTATCGAAAATGATAAGATTGATCTTGACCGCGAAGAGGAAATTTCTGATGAGATTGAGACTCCATCAGGTAGAAAATTATATATAGATAAAGTGGATAAATCTACTTCAGATATTATAAGAATGATTACAGAAGGCGAATTAATCTTGCAACCTGATTATCAGAGAAAATTTGTATGGAACGAAAAGACACAATCTCAGTTTATAGAATCTTTGTTACTTTCAATTCCTATTCCGACAATATTTTTAGCAGAAAACGATGATGACACACTTGAAGTAATAGATGGTCAACAAAGATTAACTACAGTTTACTCTTTTTATAAATCTATATTAAGTGAAGATGAATTAAAAAGAAATTCAGTTAAAGATAAACAGTTAGACGAAATACAACCATTGAAATTATCTGGTTTAAACACTTTGAACAATCTTAATAAAAAAACATTATACGAAATGGATGAAAAAATCCAGAGACGTTTTAAAAATGTCTCTTTACCTATGGTTATTATCCAAAAAGATTCATCAGAAGATATTAAATACGATGTATTTTCTAGAATTAATCAAGGGTCAATAAAGCTAAATGGTCAAGAGCTTTTAAATGTTATGTATCGTGGAAAATTATTGTATGCTTTAAATACTATTTGTGAAAGTAGTGAGGTTGATAATATTTTTGGTAATAGACCTATTTTAAAAAAGAGATTTGGGTATAATGAAATTTTATTGAGAGCGTTTGTTATTAATGATTTTATTGACAATGACTGGAATCTTAGAACTGTACCTGTTCGTAATGAAAAATCACTTGAGAAAAAAGAGCGAAAATATGGTGGAAGATTGAATACGTCCATAATTGAATTTTTAAAAGAATTTAGAAATGATGAAGAAAAATGTGATGAATTGAAGACTTTTATTAATGATTCTATACGAAAAGTACAAATTGTTTTTAATGACGATGCTTTCAAGCGCATAGATAACAATGATTCTTCAACAAGTATCAATAAAACTATTGCTGAGTTACAATTAGTAAGTTTGTCAAGATTTTCTGAAAGTGCTATTCTTGAACAAAAAGAACTAATAAGAGAATCTTTTAAGAAATTCCTTTCAGATAATACCGAGATTTTTCTCAGAGCAACAAATAATACTGAAAATGTAAAAAGAAGGTATAATTGGGGGAAAGTCTTGTCTTCTATATTAGAGGGTTAATTAAATGAATCATAGTAGCTTAGATAAGACTAGTATTCTAAATACATATGATGAATACAAAAATGTTTATAATAATTCACTGGGTTCTTTAGGAGGTAATGCTAAAATTCTTCTCGAGAATTCTTTATATCTATCTATTTTTACAACTTTTGAATTATTTTTAAAAGATATAATTGATATATATATTAGAAAAGCTCTAGCTGATGGAATTTGTTTTAGCAATTTAGTAGACTCTTTTGCTATTGAGTATCTTAAAAATAGAGAAAGACAGTTTGACAATTTTTTTAAAAATCAAAATCAAAATCAAATTCTTAGTAGTTTTACTAATATCAAGTCTTTATTAGAAGGCGACCTTAGCGAAGAGGATTTAAGAATTCATGTAAGATTTGAGTTCTTACACAAAAAGAAATTGGATAAGTATTATCCAGCTCTTATGGAACAAATATTAGGTATTAAAAATTTTTTAGAAAGTATTGAAATTGAATTTCCAGATACAGATAGTGATACTTTAGGTGTTGAGTTACGAGAAATCAAGAATGCTAAACATTTTCTATCAATTTATACCGAGAAGATAAGAAATAGCATTGCTCATGAAAATAGTCAATTTTCGGTCGGGAATACCTCTTTTGAAAAATGCGTAGAAAGTTTTAAAGAAATTACAAATAAAATATACGATCAATTTATTTCATATAATGAGTTACAAGATACGGAAAGACTATCAGACATAATGAGAGATAACATTCTAGATTCAGAATAAAGTTCTCTTTCTTAATAACTAATTTATTAAAAAATTCTAAAAAATCAATTTAGTTTGTTTTAATTAGGATATAAAACATATCTATAGAAAGCAGGTTACTACATGACTAATTCTGTAAGTTCGAACCGCTCTGAGAAGTACAACATTGCAGCTTTCTTCTCAGGTGTTGGGGGAATTGAGTTGGGTTTTGAACAGACCAACGAGTTCAGAGTGGTGTATGCCAATGAATTTGATAAGTATGCGCGTCAAACTTATCAGTTAAACCATCCAGATACCTATTTGGATGGTCGTGATATTCACGCTGTTCAGCCAGAGGATATCCCAGCTGAGCGCGTGGATGTGATTATGGGAGGTTTCCCATGTCAGGCCTTTAGTATTGCGGGTTATCGCAAGGGCTTTGACGACGATCGTGGGGATCTTTTCTTCGAATTGCTTCGCATGATTGAGGGATGTAAACCTCGTGCCATCTTTATCGAAAACGTTAAGAACATGGTTGGTCATGACCATGGCAATACCTTCAAGGTTATTCGTGAAGCCTTGACTGAGAACAACTATTTTATCAAGTGGAAGGTTCTCAACGGAAAAGACTACGGAAATATCCCACAAAACCGTGAACGGATTTATATTGTTGGTTTTGATACCAAAGAGGCTTATGACTCGTTTGAATTCCCTGAGGAAATCAAGCTTACTACGAGTCTTCAGGATGTGATTAACTTTGGTGATCAACTAGACGAGGTCTACTACTACCGCGAAGGCAAGCAGAATTTCTATGACCAGTTGAAGTTTGAGGTGACCAGTCAAGACACGGTCTACCAGTGGCGTCGTCAGTATGTCCGTGAAAATAAAAACGGTGTCGTCCCTACCCTCACAGCAAATATGGGAACTGGTGGACATAACGTCCCATTGATTTTGACAGACAGTGGTGAGATTCGTAAGCTGACACCGAAAGAAACTTTTAATGTTCAAGGTTATCCTAAATCCTTTAAAATCCCAGAAGGGGTTTCTAACGGTCAGCTATACAAACAAGCTGGAAACAGCGTGGTTGTGCCCGTGATTAAACGCATCGCAGAGAATGTTGCCAAGGCCTTAAACGAAAGCCAAGGGCAATCTCAACTTGACCGCTCAGGAAAATTCGCTATTATCTATACCAAGATGAACGGCCAGTTTGAAGGGCAGTCCTATGTCAAGGAATTTGTGGATAGCTATGACCAAGCTCTTGAAACAATCAAGGGTTATGACGATGGTTTAGCCGTTCTGTCAGATGAAGAGTATTTGAGACTTGTAAAAAAACAAGGCAAACTCGAATTTTACAGTATTAATTAACGAATATATAAGGGGATTAGTGAAAAACTAATCTTCTTTTGATATACTGAAAATAGAAAAGAGGGTGCTTATGTGGGAACATCTAAAGTCTGAACAAAAAGACAAATACAAAACCTTAATTACCAACTTCGCTAGTTTGAGCCAAGCTTTCTCTCAAAAGGCAGAATCCGAAGACGAGGGACAAACAGAACATTTTGTTGCTCCGATTGTCAACTCCAAATTTCAGGAGACTGTTTTTCAAAAAGCCTTTAATGCCGTAGGGGAAGATATCGCCAATACTTCCTATGATGCCTCTGTCGTTGTAGATGAAAATCATAAATACCTAGTGGGTATTAAGTCTTTTGGAATTAATTCAGGAGACCAGAAAATTGCCCAGTTCAAGAAAGATTCTCAATCTTGGACGGACTTATTGGGTGATATCAAGTTTCATGCAGATATTTCAGTAGATAAAGAAGCTGCAGATAAGGAAAACTATCAGCGCTATGAAGAGTTGGCACGAAAGATTGCGACCTTAAGAAATCAGAGAATAGAGTCTTCTAAGGCACAAATCAAGGGGTTCAACTCAGATTCGGTCAATGTTGAAGCTGTTTATCACGTCCTTATGCCGACCCCAAAAGGAGAAAATCCTAAGATTTTTGTCGGTGAAACATCTTATTTACCAGTCGATATTGGTAATCTAGTCATTGAAGGATCAACTACCAAAAACAATCCTACTAATTTTCGATTTACGGATGGACAACACCACTACAAGTACACGGCAGCTGACAGTCAGCTCCACATGACTTTTAATAATAAAGACATTGTGGTAGATACTTGGGACGTCCATTATATCGAAGACCCTTTTTCTCTCTTTGAAAATCTTCATTTGCTGACAGCTGAAAAGGAACAATCCGATATCTTAGAAACAGTGTCTTGGGTTATTACAGACAAACATGGAAATGTGGAAGAAAGCTCTGGTTTCAATGCCTTTAACGGCGGTTCAAAATTAGCCAAGAAAGACCGTCTCCCGCGGATTTTAAAGATTCAGGAGAAATTTAAGGCCAGTCTGGCTCCAGAGGAACTAGCTTTTGTGACCTTCTCTTTAGAAGAAATCCTATTGAAAAAATGGACCAGTAAGGAAGATAAAGTTCAGATGAAAGCTATTCGTGAGGACTTGATTAACTGTGTTCATAATACTGGCAATAAAAAACTCATTAAAGAAATTGAACAGCTGGTTTATCGTCCAGTTAGCGAAGTATACATTCCTCTGCCTGACTCCAAAAATTTCCATGATGAAAGGCCTGATTTCTTTGGTCCTGGATTTGGTACTTTTGAACCCGGCACTAAAAAACTAGCTCTACCGAAAGAGGAAAGAACCTTTAAGCTACGCTTCTTACCTTCTGGAGATGTCATTAATGCCTATATCAACCAAGAATCTGGTAAGGCGATTCAGTCAACTGATAAGCAAGAAATTCTTGGAAATTGGATTTTGCGTGGTGTTTTCCAGTTAAAAGAACGAGAAGTCTTAACAGGTCAACGACTCAATGAGCTGGAAATCAACGGTATTCGATTGACCAAATTTAAAAATGGTGAAATCGGCATCGAATTTATCTGGATTGATACCGAAAATCCACCTCACGATGCCATTGGCTGGGTAGCAAAGAAATAAAAAGTCCTGCCACTTTCTCCCATTTAACCTTTGACTATTCCGCAAAATTATCGTACAATAAAGAGTACATGATAAAATGAGGTCAGAGTCTGTTTGCTCTGGCGATAGTAGTAAAAATGAGGAGAAACGCTTTGGAATTAGAAGTATTTGCTGGGCAAGAAAAAAGTGAACTATCTATGATTGAGGTAGCGCGTGCTATCTTGGAACTTCGTGGTCGCGATCATGAGATGCATTTTAGTGATCTTGTAAACGAAATTCAAAACTACCTTGGAACATCAAACAGCGATATCCGCGAAGCTTTACCTTTGTTCTACACAGAGTTGAACTTTGATGGTAGCTTCATCTCTCTTGGAGACAACAAATGGGGCCTTCGTTCATGGTACGGTGTGGACGAAATCGACGAAGAAATCATCGCTCTTGAAGAAAGTGACGACGATGAAGTAGCTCCAAAAGCTAAGAAAAAACGTGTCAATGCCTTTATGGATGGTGATTCAGATGCCATTGACTACAATGCGGATGATCCAGAAGACGAAGATGCATACGAAGCAGACCCAGCTCTTTCATATGATGATGAAAATCCAGATGATGAGAAAAATGAAGTGGAAGCTTACGATGCAGAAATCAACGAAATTGCTCCTGATGACTTGGGAGAAGACGTGGATCTCAACGAAGAAGACGACGAGTTTTCTGACGATGATGCTGAAACGAGTGAAGAAGAGTAAAAGACTTCAAGGAGGAGATCACTCGGTCTCCTTTTTTTGTTCCTTGAGTAGTGTCATCCGTTTGGATGAGGATCTTTAGTTGGTTTTCTAAAGGCAATCTTCTTATTTTCAGGTTTTACTGATTCGGGTTGACAAATGTTCTGCTTTAAGGTATCATATTGTTCGGGCACCTCTTTTAGAGGTCGGGGCTCCCTAGTTACTAGGGAGCTATTTTTGTTTTTTCAGGAAGTTTTTCTTGAAAAGTCGTGATTCATAAGGGTCTTGTTTTCTATCTCCCCTCGTAGTTAACAAGGCCTTGAGCATTTTAGAAAGAGGAATCTATGTCTACGAAATATATTTTTGTAACTGGTGGTGTGGTGTCGTCTATTGGGAAAGGGATTGTGGCAGCAAGTCTGGGTCGTCTCTTGAAAAATCGTGGTCTCAAAGTAACCATTCAGAAGTTTGACCCTTATATCAATATCGATCCGGGAACCATGAGTCCTTACCAGCACGGAGAAGTCTTTGTGACAGATGATGGGGCTGAGACAGATTTGGACTTGGGTCACTATGAACGTTTCATCGATATCAATCTCAACAAATATTCCAACGTGACCACTGGTAAAATCTACAGTGAAGTTCTTCGTAAGGAGCGCCGTGGCGAGTACCTTGGCGCAACTGTTCAAGTCATTCCTCATATCACAGATGCTTTGAAAGAAAAAATCAAGCGTGCCGCTCTAACGACAGACTCTGATGTCATTATCACAGAGGTCGGTGGAACCGTTGGGGATATTGAGTCCTTGCCATTTCTAGAGGCCCTTCGTCAGATGAAGGCAGATGTGGGTGCAGATAATGTTATGTATATCCACACAACCTTGCTTCCTTATCTAAAAGCTGCTGGTGAGATGAAGACAAAGCCAACTCAACATTCTGTAAAAGAATTGCGTGGTTTGGGAATCCAGCCAAATATGTTGGTCATTCGTACCGAGAAACCAGCTGGTCAAGGCATTAAAAACAAACTGGCCCAGTTCTGTGATGTGGCACCAGAAGCCGTTATCGAATCGTTGGATGTCGAACATCTTTACCAAATTCCACTGAATTTGCAGGCACAAGGTATGGATCAAATTGTTTGTGACCATTTGAAATTAGACGCACCAGCAGCGGATATGACAGAATGGTCAGCTATGGTGGACAAGGTTATGAACCTCAAGAAGCAAGTCAAGATTTCCCTTGTTGGTAAGTATGTTGAGTTGCAAGATGCCTATATCTCAGTGGTCGAAGCCTTGAAACACTCTGGTTATGCCAACAATGCAGAAGTGAAGATTAATTGGGTCAATGCCAATGATGTGACGGCAGAGAATGTAGCAGAGCTCTTGTCTGATGCGAACGGAATCATCGTACCAGGCGGTTTTGGTCAACGTGGTACGGAAGGGAAAATCCAAGCCATTCGCTATGCGCGTGAGAATGATGTTCCAATGTTAGGTGTCTGCTTGGGAATGCAGTTAACTTGTATCGAATTTGCTCGTCACGTTTTAGGTCTTGAAGGTGCCAATTCTGCTGAACTTGCACCAGAAACAAAATATCCTATCATTGATATCATGCGTGATCAGGTTGATATTGAGGATATGGGAGGAACCCTTCGTTTGGGACTTTACCCATCTAAGTTGAAACGTGGCTCTAAAGCAGCGGCTGCTTATCATAATCAAGAAGTGGTGCAACGCCGTCACCGTCACCGTTATGAGTTTAACAACGCCTTTCGTGAACAGTTTGAGGCAGCAGGTTTTGTCTTCTCAGGTGTTTCTCCAGACAATCGATTGGTAGAAATTGTAGAGATTCCTGAAAATAAATTCTTTGTAGCGTGTCAGTATCACCCTGAACTTTCCAGCCGTCCAAACCGCCCAGAAGAACTCTACACTGCCTTTGTGACTGCAGCAGTTGAAAATAGTAACTAGTTATCTTCTAATCTCTGAGAGCAATCTCAGAGGTTTCTTCTAGCATATTTAGGATAAGATTTGCAAAAAAAATAGATAGTGATACTATTAATATAATAATTCCTAAGGAGGATATACAATGAAAAAAATCACACTATTTTGTTTGTCTCTAGCAGGTTTAGCTTTACTGGCTTTCCCTCATTCAGGAAAAGCATTCGAATTGGAAGAAGAATGGGTTATTAAGGGTGGGGTTAAGTATCAAGATGGCAAAATTCTTCGATTTAATAATGGCCATGAAGTAGATATCAAAGTCTTGGATTTGCCAAAAACTGAGAAAATCGAATGGATGGTCAGTCTCAATGGTCAAGATCAGACAGTCAATTTCCTAGGCCAAGAAAAGGACAAGTCTATGGTCGGTACAGAGGGGCGTTACCTGAATTTCTACGTTCCTTATGGCTATAGTGGGGATATCAAGGTGGAGGCCAAGAGTGGAGATGAAGTCAAGACTTGGTCTACCAAAGTAATGGACGATATTTATCACGGAGGAAAGAGTAGTTATTATCGCCTTGAGGAGGAAAAAGACCAGTACACTTATTTAGATACCAAGTGGGATTATAAAACAAAGACTTATACAGCAACCTTGCCTGATACTTCCAAGGGTAAGAAGGTCGTAGCATGGAGAGGAAGTCAATATGATAGTGTGAAGCTTGAGAAACCCGGAGAAATAACTCGACCATACAGCGGAACTAGTTTGCTAAGTTTTTATCCAATTTTTGAAACTGCAGGCTGGTTCAAATCAGACTCAATCTGGTACTACCAAAAACAAGGCGATCTAGTTAAAAATGACTGGTTAAAATACCAAGGATATTGGTATTTCATGGATGGGGCTGGTGGCATGATTCATGGTGGTTGGATCTGCAGTGAAGATATTTGGTACTATTTCAAAGATTCAGGCATTATGATGAGTAATGAGTGGAAATTTTACAATAATCGTTGGTACTACCTCAAATCATCAGGAGCTATGGCAAGCCAAGAATGGGTGTATATCCAAGGTAAATGGTATTATTTTGAATCATCAGGTTTCATGAAAAAGAGCACATGGTTCTTCTACCGAGGTGACTGGTATTACCTAACCGATTCAGGCGCTCTCTTGAGAGATGACTGGTTCTACTATGGTGATACTTGGTACTATGTTAAAGGTTCAGGAGCTATGGCAAGTAACGAATGGATTCAAGTCCAAGGCAAGTGGTACTACTTAGACTCATCTGGTAAGATGCTTCGCAATACCTACACACCTGATGGCTATTATGTTGGCAACTCAGGCGCTTGGCAATAAGAATAATACTCTTCGAAAATCAAATTCAAACCACGTCAGCGTCGCCTTACCGTACTCAAGTACAGCTTGCGGCTAGCTTCCTAGTTTGCTCTTTGATTTTCATTGAGTATAAGAAGTCCTTTTCCCTAAAGGAAGAGGCTTTTTACTTGCTTTTCTGCTACTTCCTTATTTGTCCTAGAGCCCTTTTTGTGTTACAATGAATGGTATGAAAGCTAAGAAATTATGGATGACTGGCTTGACTGTGGCTGGTCTAAGTGCCCTTGCTTTGGGTGCCAAAAAAGCAGCAGATAACCACAAACTCATGAAGACTCAAGAAGAGTTGACCGCTATCGTGCGCGAACTTTTCTCAGATATGGGTGAGATTGCGACTCTCTATGTTCAAGTCTACGAAAGTAGTCTAGAGCGACTGGTCGGAGGAGTCATTTTCGAGGATGGTCGTCACTATACTTTTGTCTATGAAAATGAAGACCTAGTCTATGAGGAGGAAGTCTTATGATTATTCCTGATAGTATAGAAGAACTCGCAGGTTTTGTCGAGCAAGATGGCAAGAAGGTCTTCCTTTTTGTGGCGGACTGGTGTGGCGATTGTCGTTATATCTATCCTGCCTTGCCAGAGATTGAGGAGACAAATCCAGAGTTCACCTTTATTCGAGTGGACCGTGACCAGTACATGGATCTAGCCAAACTCTGGGATGTGTACGGGATTCCTAGCCTTGTTGTGCTAGAAAAGGACAAGGAAATCGGCCGATTTGTCAATCGCGACCGTAAAAGCAAGCAACAAATTAACGACTTTTTAGCAGAACTGAAATAGGAGAAAAGGAAAGAATGATTTTTACATATAATAAAGAGCATGTTGGCGATGTCCTTATGATCATCGTGAAAAACAGCGGAGATGCCAAACTAGACGTGGAGCGCAAAGGCAAGGGTGCCCGTGTTTTCCTCAAAGATAATGGGGAAACAGTAGCTTGGAATATTTTCGAAGTTTCAAGTTTGTTCGAAATTGCAGAGCGCGGTCAAGTCTTTTTGACAGATGAGCAAGTAGCACGTTTGAACCAAGAATTGCAGGCGGAAGGATTTACAGAAGAAATTGTCAATGACAAAGAACCTAAGTTTGTTGTTGGTGAGATTGTCGAGATGGTAGCCCATCCAGATAGTGACCACCTCAACATCTGCCAAGTTGCAGTCGCAAGTGATAAGACAGTGCAAATCGTTGCAGGGGCTCCCAATGCGCGTCTTGGCCTGAAAACCATTGTAGCTCTTCCTGGAGCTATGATGCCCAAAGGAAATCTCATTTTCCCAGGCGAACTTCGTGGTGAAAAGAGTTTTGGTATGATGTGCAGCCCTCGTGAACTTGCCTTGCCAAATGCTCCGCAAAAACGTGGGGTTATTGAATTATCAGAAGACCAAGTTGTTGGAACTCCATTTGACCCAGCCAAGCACTGGATGGCCTAGGAAATTTTCAGTATTTGATAGACCAGATAGAAGGAAATAAGATGGCAAAAAATGTAGTAATTACAGGAGCGACCTCAGGAATCGGTGAAGCGATTGCGCGTGCTTATCTAGAGCAGGGGGAGAATGTCGTTCTAACAGGGCGACGGACAGACAGACTAGAGGCCCTCAAGTCAGAGTTTGCAGAAACTTTTCCAAATCAAACAGTTTGGACCTTTCCACTGGATGTCACGGATATGACCATGGTGAAGACTGTCTGCTCCGATATTTTGGAAACGATAGGGCAGATTGATATATTGGTCAATAACGCTGGACTGGCTCTTGGCTTAGCTCCCTATCAAGACTATGAAGAGTTGGATATGCTGACCATGTTAGATACCAATGTCAAGGGGTTGATGGCAGTCACTCGCTGTTTCTTACCAGCAATGGTAAAAGCCAATCAGGGTCACATTATCAACATGGGGTCAACCGCAGGAATTTATGCCTATGCTGGGGCAGCTGTTTACTCAGCCACCAAGGCTGCAGTCAAGACTTTTTCAGATGGACTGCGAATTGATACCATTGCGACAGATATCAAGGTGACCACCATTCAGCCAGGGATTGTCGAAACTGATTTCTCTACAGTTCGTTTTCACGGTGATAAAGAGCGGGCTGCGACCGTTTATCAGGGGATCGAAGCCTTGCAGGCACAAGACATCGCAGACACTGTTGTCTATGTGACCAGTCAACCCCGTCGTGTGCAGATTACAGATATGACCATTATGGCCAATCAACAGGCGACAGGTTTCATGGTTCATAAAAAATAAAAAATTCTTCGAAAAGTTACAAATTTCTGTAACTTTTTT
>NZ_KV822013.1:0-6072 GCF_001815805.1 Streptococcus sp. HMSC072D05 | reverse complement strand
TTTTTTGATTCCTTGCGAATAGATAAGTAGGAGGAAGAAAATATGTATAATAAAGTTATCATGATCGGGCGCTTAACGTCTACACCAGAATTGCACAAAACCAACAATGACAAGTCAGTAGCGCGAGCAACTATCGCTGTGAATCGTCGTTACAAAGACCAAAACGGTGAACGTGAAGCTGATTTTGTCAATTTGGTTCTTTGGGGGAAATTGGCTGAAACCTTGGCAAGCTACGCAACTAAAGGTAGTCTTATCTCTGTGGATGGAGAACTTCGTACCCGTCGCTTTGAGAAAAATGGCCAGATGAACTATGTGACTGAAGTCCTTGCCACAGGATTCCAACTTTTGGAAAGTCGTGCCCAACGTGCCATGCGTGAAAATAACGCAGGTCAGGATTTGGCGGATTTGGTTTTGGAAGAGGAAGAATTGCCATTTTAAACATTGAAAAGTCTGAGTTAGTCTCAGGCTTTTTATCTTGCCAAAGTCAGACTTTTTTCTTGACTATTTCTGACCAAGTGATACAATAGAACTATGATTTAGCACTCAGTTACAAAGAGTGCTAATAATATGTAGTTCATCATGGAGGAAAGCAGATGTTGAAACCATTAGGAGACCGTGTGGTCTTGAAAATCGAAGAAAAAGAGCAAACTGTTGGAGGATTTGTCCTCGCAGGATCAGCTCAAGAAAAAACAAAAACAGCTCGTGTTGTAGCTACTGGACAAGGTGTTCGTACCTTGAATGGTGACTTGGTTGCTCCAAGCGTTAAGGCTGGAGACCGTGTCTTAGTTGAAGCCCATGCAGGTATTGATGTCAAAGATGGCGATGAAAAGTACATCATCGTTGGCGAAGCCAACATCTTGGCAATCATTGAAGAATAGAAGGAGAAAGTAAGTATGTCAAAAGAAATTAAATTTTCATCAGATGCCCGTTCAGCTATGGTTCGTGGTGTCGATATCCTTGCAGACACTGTTAAAGTAACCTTGGGACCAAAAGGTCGTAATGTCGTGTTGGAAAAATCATTTGGCTCACCATTGATTACCAACGACGGGGTGACCATTGCCAAAGAAATCGAGTTGGAAGACCATTTTGAAAATATGGGTGCTAAATTGGTATCAGAAGTGGCTTCAAAGACCAACGATATCGCAGGTGATGGAACGACAACTGCAACTGTTTTGACTCAAGCTATCGTCCGCGAAGGAATCAAAAACGTCACAGCAGGTGCCAATCCAATCGGTATCCGTCGGGGGATTGAAGCAGCGGTTGCCGCAGCTGTAGAAGCCTTGAAAAACAATGCCATCCCTGTTGCCAATAAAGAAGCCATCGCTCAAGTTGCTGCTGTATCTTCTCGTTCTGAAAAAGTCGGCGAATACATCTCTGAAGCTATGGAAAAAGTTGGCAAAGATGGTGTCATCACCATCGAAGAGTCACGTGGTATGGAAACAGAGCTCGAAGTCGTGGAAGGGATGCAGTTTGACCGTGGTTACCTTTCACAATACATGGTAACAGATAGCGAAAAGATGGTGGCTGACCTTGAAAATCCATACATTTTGATTACCGACAAGAAGATTTCCAATATCCAAGAAATCTTGCCACTTCTAGAAAGCATTCTTCAAAGCAATCGTCCTCTCTTGATTATTGCGGATGATGTAGATGGTGAAGCTCTTCCAACCCTTGTATTGAACAAGATTCGAGGAACTTTCAATGTCGTTGCTGTCAAAGCTCCTGGCTTTGGTGACCGTCGTAAAGCCATGCTTGAAGACATCGCTATTTTGACAGGTGGAACTGTCATCACAGAAGATCTTGGTCTTGAGTTGAAAGATGCCACGATTGAGGCGCTAGGTCAAGCCGCTAGAGTGACTGTGGACAAAGACAGCACGGTTATCGTAGAAGGTGCTGGCAATCCTGAAGCCATTTCCCACCGTGTTGCGGTTATCAAGTCACAAATCGAAACCACAACTTCTGAATTCGACCGTGAAAAACTCCAAGAACGCTTGGCTAAATTGTCAGGTGGTGTCGCAGTCATCAAGGTCGGTGCAGCAACTGAAACTGAGTTGAAGGAAATGAAACTTCGTATCGAAGATGCCCTCAACGCTACTCGTGCAGCCGTTGAAGAAGGAATCGTTGCAGGTGGTGGAACTGCTCTTGCCAATGTCATTCCAGCCGTAGCTGCCTTGGAATTGACAGGAGATGAAGCGACAGGACGCAATATTGTTCTCCGCGCCTTGGAAGAACCTGTTCGTCAAATCGCCCACAATGCAGGATTCGAAGGGTCTATCGTCATCGATCGCTTGAAGAATGCTGAAGTTGGTACAGGTTTCAACGCAGCAACTGGTGAGTGGGTTGATATGATTGAAGAGGGAATTATCGACCCAGTTAAGGTTAGTCGTTCAGCCCTACAAAATGCAGCATCTGTAGCCAGTTTGATTTTGACAACAGAAGCAGTCGTAGCCAACAAACCAGAACCAGTAACCCCAGCTCCAGCCATGGATCCAAGCATGATGGGCGGGATGATGTAAGCTGTTTATACTAAGCAATTCATAAAAAACACAAAAGGAGGGAATGAGCATCCCTCCTTTTATCGCTTCCTTTTTATAAAATAGATTTGAGCTGGTTGGTGATATATGGTAAAATAACTAATAGTAGAAGGAGAAGAACATGATTGATGTAGAAGAAATTCTGAGCAAGATGAATCCCAATCAGAAGATTAATTATGACCGTGTCATGCAGAAAATGGTTCAGGTTTGGGAGAAAAATGAGCAACATCCAACTATTCTCATGCATGTTTGCTGTGCTCCTTGTAGTACCTACACCCTAGAGTACCTGACCAAATATGCGGATGTGACCATCTATTTTGCCAACTCTAACATCCATCCCAAGGCAGAATACCACAAGCGAGCTTACGTCACCAAGAAATTTATCAGTGATTTCAATGAGCGAACAGGCAATACGGTTCAGTACCTAGAAGCTCCCTATGAACCAAATGAATACCGGAAGTTAGTCAGAGGACTGGAAGAAGAACCAGAAGGTGGCGATCGTTGCAAGGTTTGTTTTGACTACCGTTTGGATAAAACAGCTCAGGTAGCTATGGACTTGGGCTTTGACTACTTTGGTTCAGCCTTGACCATCAGTCCCCATAAGAATTCTCAAACCATCAACAGCATCGGAATCGATGTGCAAAAGATTTACACCACCCACTATCTTCCAAGTGATTTCAAGAAAAATCAAGGCTACAAGCGCTCGGTGGAGATGTGCGAGGAGTATGATATCTATCGTCAATGTTATTGTGGATGCGTCTATGCAGCTCAAGCTCAGAACATTGATCTTGTTCAGGTTAAGAAGGATGCTACGGCTTTCTTGTTGGATAAGGATGTTGAAAAAGACTATTCCCACATCAAGTTTACTGTTACTAAATTAGATATATAGAAACCAACCCAGTTGTAAAGCTGGGTTTTTCAAATAAAAAAACCAGGGCTCTCACCCCGGATTGACAACTTTACCGATTCTTTAGTTCTATGTAGCGTTTGTACCAAATGTTGACATAGGCCTCTGAGAAAGGACCGCGTCCATTGTTGATCCAATAAACAAGGATTTTAACATGCTCTTTCAAAATATAGTCTAAATCATCAGAATACTTCATTTTACGTTTATGGCGCTCATACTCTTCAACGTCCAAGAGACGCTTTTCACCATCAGTGAAGACCTTGACATCCAAATCATAATCAATGTATTTCAGGGCTTCCTCATCTAGATAGTAGGGGCTAGCCATATTGCAATAGTAGGAAATCCCATTATCGCGAATCATAGCAATGATATTAAACCAATATTTTTTGTGAAAGTAAACAATAGCCGGTTCTCGAGTCACCCAACGACGACCGTCACTTTCGGTAACAAGTGTGTGGTCGTTGACGCCGATAATGGCGTTCTCTGTTGTTTTTAGTACCATGGTGTCTCGCCAAGTACGGTGAAGACTCCCATCATGCTTATAACTTTGAATTGTAATAAAGTCGCCTTCTTTTGGAAGTTTCATAACTAACCAACTTTCTACAATTTATAAGTTTATCGTTTACTATTATATCATAAATCGGTCTAATTTTTTTGAATTTTACACGAAAATATTAAAGATATTCTCTGAGAGCGATGGCTATATCCGAAAAATCATAGCCTTTTCGAGCTAAAACTTGGGTTAAACGTTGTTTAAGTTCGTATCCTTTATACTTTCGAGCATACTTAGCATATTGTTTGTCTAGCTCTTTAAAAATGAGTTCTTGAGTCGTTTCTTGGTCGACTTGACTGTCCAAGTCATCAAAGGCACTTTTAGCATCAGAATAGGAGAAGCCTTTGTTCGTCAAGTTTTGGATAATCTTATCTTGCAAGGCACGAGAGGGAAGCTTTCCATTGTATTTTTTAAGCAGTTTTTCTGCAACACGTTGAGCAATCTCTGAAAAATCAAAATCCTTTAAAACCTCTTCAATAGTTGATTTGGCAATCCCTTTTTGAGACAGTTTTTGAGCTAGCACATAGGGTCCCTTATCTCCAGAAAGTTGATTGGCATTGATGATGGAATAAGCATACTGATGGTCATTAATCCAGTTATCTTCTTTTAGGTTAGCGATAACTTGACTAGTGATTTTTTCATCAAGATCATACTTTTTCAGATACTCACGAACTTCCTTTTCGGTTCGAGCTTTAAATGATAGATGGTAGAGGGCGAGATTCTTACCATAAGAAAACTGAGCAAAGCCCTGTATCTCGATTAATTCTTCCTTGCTAACCACCTTATCTTTAGACAACATAAAACGGACAATGGTATCTTCCGTGATATAAGATGTTTGCTGTCCATCTAACTCCATCAAGTAGAGACGTTTTTTCTTTTCAAGTTTTGTGATTTTCATAGTTCTATTATACCCTAAAATGTGATAAGATAGGGGTATGAATCTGAAAGTCAAACAAAAAATACCTTTAAAAATCAAGCGGATGGGTATCAATGGTGAGGGAATCGGTTTCTACCAGAAAACCCTCGTTTTTGTGCCAGGTGCCCTCAAAGGAGAAGATATCTATTGTCAGATTACTTCTATTAAACGAAACTTTGTTGAAGCAAAATTACTAAAGGTTAATAAGAAGTCTAAATTTCGAGTCGTACCAGCTTGTACGATTTATAATGAATGTGGTGGTTGCCAAATCATGCACCTCCACTATGAAAAACAGTTAGAGTTCAAAACGGATCTGCTCCACCAAACCCTGAAAAAATTTGCCCCTGCAGGATATGAAAACTATGAAATCCGTCCAACTATCGGAATGCAGGAACCAAAGTACTACCGTGCTAAGCTTCAATTCCAGACTCGGAAATTTAAAAATCAGGTCAAGGCAGGTTTGTATGCGCAAAACTCTCATTATCTCGTAGAGTTAAAAGATTGTTTGGTGCAAGATAAGGAAACCCAAGTGATTGCGAATCGCCTAGCTGAACTTCTTACTTACCACCAAATTCCAATCACAGATGAGAGAAAAACACTCGGTGTTCGCACCATCATGGTACGCAGAGCAAGAAAAACGGGGCAAGTTCAGATAATCATTGTTACGAATCGTCAGCTTAATTTAACCCAGCTAGTAAAAGACTTAGTTAAAGATTTTCCAGAAGTCGTCACAGTTGCAGTCAATACAAATACAGCAAAAACAAGTGAAATCTATGGTGAAAAGACAGAAATTATCTGGGGTCAAGAGAGAATTCAAGAAGGAGTACTCGACTATGAGTTTTCTCTCTCACCCCGAGCTTTTTATCAACTTAATCCGGAGCAGACAGAAATTCTCTATAGTGAAGCAATTAAGGCTTTGGATGTCAGCAAAGAAGACCATCTAATCGATGCTTATTGTGGTGTTGGGATGATCGGATTTGCCTTCGCAAATAAGGTCAAGAGTCTTAGAGGAATGGATATTATTCCAGAAGCCATAGAAGATGCCAAGAGAAATGCTCAAAAAATGGGGTTTGACAATACCCATTACGAAGCGGGGACAGCAGAAGAGATTATTCCACGCTGGTATAAAGAAGGCTACCGAGCGGATGCCTTGATAGTTGAC
>NZ_KV822012.1:0-416 GCF_001815805.1 Streptococcus sp. HMSC072D05 | reverse complement strand
TGTAAACAATACAAATTTTTTGAATGATAAACCACTTCGTTGAGTATAAGTTAAAGTTAACATCTTATCGTATACATGTTCTAAGTCTTTAACAAAACGTTTTAAAGAACGATGATAGTAATTACTTAAGTGACGTAACTCATCAAAAGGAATGGCTAATTCTTTTATATCTTGTTCTTTTAATTTATTACAAAGACTAAAAAATATATCGATTTCTGTGCTGGTAAACTTACGTAAAGGAACTAAATTCATTTCATTTTGATAGACAACAGTTTCTCCAGACATGTTTATAAAGCCTCCTAAACAATAAACAAACAATAGGACACTATAAAAAATAATAGGTTCCTTAATAGTATGAAAATATTTTAATTTAAAGCTATAATAACATTGTTTCAACTACAAAGGCAACTTATTTA